>NZ_JBHIPR010000019.1:0-101847 GCF_042196145.1 Bartonella sp. AP258QHHD | reverse complement strand
CTCAAAAGATTTAGAGTTCTAACAACGGTAAAAAAGAAAGCCTTTTTACAGCTGATCTCTGATGAGAATGCAAGCTAACATCACACGGATAGCGTGCGCTATTCATAAGCATTCATACGTATTTTTAAAAGCAACCTCCATTGTAAGCATTTTTTCATTTTAGGGGGAGAAGCCCTTGATATAATAGAAGATAAGCATCTTTACATACGATAACCCTTCATCATTATTATTTTTAACAGGACTGTATTATTTTTAACAGAACTGTTTTAAACAGTCTGTCTCTCGTCGACATTTATGCTACTTTTTTAACTTACCCAACCCTACCTTGAACCAAGACGAAAAACTGAGAGATAAAAAGTAATATAGAAATGAAATTCTTATACGGCTTGTAATGATGAAAGAAAAATGTGAAAATTCTGATCGGTAATGAGGAGAAAACACCATGATCAAGAGAAGCGTGAAGCTGCTCATCTTAGGCGTGATTGGGCTTGCAAGTTCTGCTGTAAGTTCAGCGGGAAACACTGAAGAAATCTCAAATTCTGAAAGCTCTTTCAATACGATTCAAGAAGCTTCAAACACTCAAGAACCCTTTCAGCCCTTAAAAGCTGGAGACTATGATCAAGCCTATGACTATTACATCCAAGGTTATTATTTAAAAGCTTTTCGTGAAGCACTCCGACGTGCTGAAAAAAATGATCCTTTTGCACAAACTCTTCTTGCCCGAATTTATATGGAAGGATGTGCTGTTCCTATTGACGGTGCGCGTGCTGCTTTATGGTTTGAACGCGCTGCAAAACAGGGGGAACCCCAAGCACAACTACGCTATGGACTTATGTTGTTTGATGGTAACTTTATAAAACAAAATCAAGAACTTGGTGCGCAATTCATTCAAAAAGCTGTCAAAGCAGGCGTCAAGGAAGCCTATTTTTATTATGGACAACTGCTTCTTTATAAGGCCTCACAGGAAAAACAAGCTCTCCCTGGTGTTTCTTCCCAAAGTCGTGAAAATGAAGCAATAGAGCAAGCCTTAAAATGGTACTTAAAAGGTGCTGCTCTTGGCGATGCTGAAGCGGCTTTTTCTGCTGCAAAAATTCTTTCCTTAGGCACATTAAAGCGACCAAAGGATGATCGCAATGCCCGCAAGCTCATGGAGGTAGCGGCTCAAAACAACCACTTAAAAGCTCAACTTCATTTAGCACAATGGCTTGTACAGGGGCGTGGAGGAGAAACAGATTTTCAGCGTGCTTTTCATTTACTTCAAAGAAATGCTATCAACATGGTAGCACCAGCACAGATTTCCCTTGCAAGGCTTTATCGAGATGGCACAGGAACAAAAGGCGATATAATAATGGCAGCGGCATGGTATATGCTCGCAAAGGAGGCAAAAATGCAAGCTCCTGATCTTGAAATAATGCTCCAAGGCATGGATAAGGCACAACTAGAAAAAGCGCACAAAGAAGCAATAAAGCTCCTTCCTGTTTTTTAAAATACTCCTCTCTGCATCAAAAAGATAAAATTTATAGAAATTCCGGGAGATTTTGCTCTGTCTAGGTGCTTTAAGCACTAAAAGCAAAAAGGCTGATTCGGATTCAGTATTTTCAAACTCTCGGAATACCAACGCGAGGGCGCTCGCAACCGGCGGGGGCTTTAAAATGCGAGCCAAAAATCTTGATAATGACATTTTCATTGGTAAAGAAAACGCACTGGTATCATTTGCTTAAGCAAACAATATCCAATAAGCAAAAGAGCTAGGCTATCCCGAAAATTCCGCAAGCTCTATTTTTTCATTCTTTTTGCTTGGATGAAAAACACGCCAACTCTCATTAAAAAACTATTTTTTATTGCCAAGCCTCCGAAATTACTTTACATATTGAAAGGTGTTTTGGTCGCATACGCAACGACCAATAGGGCTCTAAAAACCCGAAACCTCGTACATAAATTTACCCCGCTTTGCGGGTATCCCGGAATTCCGGGAGATTTTGCTATGTCCAGGTGCTTTAAGCACTAAAAGCAAAATGCTGATTCGAGGTCAGTGTTTTTAGACTCCCGGAATACCAACGCGAGGGCGCTCGCAACCGGCGGGGGCTTTAAAATGCGAGCCAAAAATCTTGATAACGACATTTTCATTGGCAAAAAAATTCGTTTGAGACGAAAAATGCTAAAAATGTCTCAAAAAACATTAGGTCAACATTTAGGTGTTACTTTCCAACAAATCCAGAAATATGAAAACGGCTTAAATCGTGTCAGCGCAGGGCGTTTAAAAGAAATTGCCGATATCTTAAATGTTCCACTTGTCTTTTTCTATGCAGATATCTTAACAAAACAACAGCCCCCGTACTCTCATGATGAAATCGCATCAAGTACAGAGGAATACCTACTTTTAAAAAGATTTAGAGTTCTAACCTCGATAAAACAAAGAGCCATTTTACAATTACTCTCTGATCAAAATGAAAGCTTTTAACATCATAATATAGGGCGCTACACTCTCTATTCTTGACTTGCCTCCCACCCCTCAAAGGACAGAAGCCCCTTCCCTATCCAGTTGGGAAACAATCCGTCTTCTCAGAACAGAACTCTTTTAGCTTCCCATTTTATGTGGTTCATTTCACAAGATTATCCGGACAAGCTCTCCCTCAAATATTCACCACACACTCTCATAAAAACATCACATGTACAAAGTTTTATGTCTTATAGCACCACACCTCAAACGACAGTATTTTACAGCAAACAGAATAAGCATTCATACGTATTTAAAAAAAGACAGCCCTCAAAAAGCAATGCTTGAAAATTTTTTTGGTCGATCTGGAACAGAACCTAACGCATCATTTTATAATGGTGATAGAGGACATGATCTTAACATGCAAACGCAAAAAATTGCTTTTTTATCATAATCACTAAAAGCAGCTGTTTATTAAAATATACGCCACCAGAAGCACTTCAAGCAGCCTTTACAGCTGAAACCATTATTCATTGATTAATTAACCGATTGATTAGATACCGATATGTTGTTAATGTGCTATAAGTAAAGTTGCTCTTAATTTCTGGAAGAGGAGCTTCGCAAATAAAGAGCAACAATAAGTAAGGGGAATTAAAGATGTTAAAATATTTATTGCTGTCACCGGTTGTGTTGGTGGCTGGTTGCGCATCTGTAGGCAATTATTCATCAAATTATGTTGATCAAAGTCTTACAAAGCGTCAGGCACAATTAGTTGCTAACAAATTTATTAGCTATATCAAGAGACCTCTACCACCAGCTACAACCACATTTCTTATAAAGAAAAATAATACAGCAGACAACTTTACTCCTTTATTTATCAATCTGTTGCGACGGAATGGATATAATGTGATCTATACAGATCAACCTCAAAAGCAACAAAACATGGGTGTGAATTTGAGGTATAGAATAAAATTAAATAGTAGCACTATAGTGTCTCTTTTTCAGTATAGTGTGAACGGAGAACTACGTGCTCATATAAGTACTCAGCCCAAATGAACCCGCTATTTAATGTAAACATTCTCTATATTTTACACGTAAAGACTTAAAAGTTCTTGCGAAAGGCAAAGAGATTTGCATCTCAATAAAAACCCTCATTTTTAGCCAGAGTGGATAAATTTTATTATAGATTGTGACAATACAAAATAGTGTAAATTATAGCTTTGAGATTTAAGAAAAGAAGAATACTAAAAATAATGAAAATGCCCCACACCCTAGTGAATTGTTACGCGAAGATGTAAATGCAAAACTTGGACTATCTGTGATTGAAGCAGCTGAAGAGTTTTCTATATCCCGTGTAGCATTTTCTAGGGTTTTGGTAAAAATCCTTATAACGACATTTTCAGCGGCAAATTCATTGGCAAAAAAATTCGTTTGAGACGAAAAATGTTGAAGATGTCTCAAAAAACATTAGGTCAACATTTAGGTGTTACTTTCCAACAAATCCAGAAATATGAAAACGGCTTAAATCGTGTCAGCGCAGAGCGTTTAAAAGAAATAGCCGATATCCTAAATGCTCCACTTGTCTTTTTCTATGCTGATATCTTAACAAAACAACAGCCCCCATACCACCATGATGAAATCGCATCAAGTACAGAAAAATACCTGCTTTTAAAAAAATTTAGAGTCCTAATCTCGATAAAACAAAGAGCCTTTTTACAATTACTCTCTGATCAAAATGAAAGCTAACACCACGCTCTATCCCATGAGACACTATAATAAACTCCGTATTCACATATTCATCACATATTCTTAATTAAAAACACCTCATGGTTTTAGGGAACTTATATCATTGCCATCAATTATATTATTGCCATCAATGATGATATTTTACGACACAACGGGATAAATTTCCCCAAAAATTCTAAAAAATTTTTGTGCAAATTTTTAAAAAGCTTGCGTCTGAGCGCTTTTTATGGTCTTGCAAAGAACTGAAAAGCAAAAATACATAAAGGTCCTTTTTTACTTAAGCTTTTCTCTTTGCAAAAAGCAGGAGAAAGCCCATAAAGAGCACACAGGACCATGAGAGAGCCGCAAGGTTAATCAAAGGGATTTTAGCCCGAAAATAACAAAAGAGCTTGACTGTTAAAGGCAGCAAAAAAAAGCGCCATAAAAACAACAAGAGAGTTCTTTTTGCAAGAATAGAATTGGATAGAAACGATGAAAATTAATGGCAATGAAATTCGCCCTGGTAATGTGATCGAACATCAAGGAAGCTTATGGGTTGCTGTTAAATGTAACGCTGTAAAACCAGGAAAAGGTGGTGCATTTAACCAAGTTGAAATGAAAAATTTGATTGATGGTACAAAACTTAATGAACGCTTTCGTGCTGCTGAGACAGTTGAACGCGTGCGCCTTGAACAAAAGGATTTCACATTTCTTTATCAACAAGGGGATGCTTTGGTCTTTATGGATTCAGAATCTTATGAACAACTTGAACTTCAAAAGGATTTTGTTGGTGAACGTGCTGCGTTTCTCCAAGATGGGATGACTGTCACAGTTGAACTTTATCAAGAAAAGCCTATTGGCATCTCACTTCCTGATCAAGTTGCTGTCACAATTGCGGAAGCCGATCCTGCCATCAAAGGACAAACGGTTACCTCCTCTTATAAACCCGCCATTCTTGAAAACGGGATTCGTATTCTTGTTCCCCCCTTTATGAATGCTGGTGAACGTATCATTGTAGACACCAATGAGTTGATTTATTTGCGTCGCGCAAATGAAAAAGATAAATAAAGGAATAAAAAATGGCCCATTCTGCAGTCATGAATGTCATGGTGCAAGCTGCAATGAAAGCAGGACGCTCGTTGGTACGTGATTACGGTGAAGTGCAAAATTTGCAAGTGTCTTTGAAAGGACCAGCAGATTATGTCAGCCAAGCAGATCGCAAAGCGGAAAAAATTATTTTCAATGAACTAAGCAAGGCGCGCCCCAAATTTGGTTTTCTGATGGAAGAGTCAGAAGAAATCATTGGAGAAGATTCACAACACCGTTTTATTGTTGACCCTTTAGATGGCACCACAAATTTTCTCCATGGCATTCCTTTTTTTGCTGTTTCCATTGCCTTAGAAAGCCAAGGGACAATCGTTGGTGGTGTCATTTACAATCCCGTGAATGATGAACTCTTCACCGCAGAACGCGGGTGTGGTGCTTTTTTCAATGACCGCCGCTGTCGCGTTTCTGCTCGACGCAGACTAGAAGATTGTGTCATTGCTACAGGAATGCCTCATTTTGGTCGCCCAAATCATGGAACCTACCTTATTGAATTACGTAATGTGATGGCAGAGGTTGCCGGACTTCGCCGTTTTGGTGCTGCTGCTCTTGATTTAGCTTATGTGGCTGCTGGAAGAACCGATGGCTTTTGGGAAGATAACCTGCAAATTTGGGATATGGCTGCTGGAATATTGATGGTTCGTGAAGCCGGTGGTTTTGTCACCGATAAAGAAGGCGGCAACAATATATTTCGCAAAAAAAATATCATTGCCGGCAATGAACACATTCGCCTAAAATTAGAAAAAACCCTCAAAAAAGGCATTTAAGCCTAAAAAAATCCAGCAGATTACCTCAGCCAAGCAGATCGCAAAGCGGAAAAAATTATTTTAAATGAATTAAGCAAAGCGCACCCCAAATTTGGTTTTCTGATGGAAGAGTCAGAAGAAATCACTGGAGAAGATTCACAACACCGTTTTATTGTTGACCCTTTGAGATGGCACCACAAATTTTCTCCATGGCATTCCTTTTTTTGCTGTTTCCATTGCCTTAGAAAGCCAAGGAAAAATCGTTGGTGGTGTCATTTACAATCCCGTGAGTGATGAACTCTTCACCGCAGAACGCGGGTATGGTGCTTTTTTCAATAACCGACGCTGTCGCGTTTCTGCTCGACGCAGACTGGAAGATTGTGTCATTGCCACGGGAATGCCTCATTTTGGTCGCCCAAATCATGGAACCTATCTTATTGAATTACGCAATATAATGATGGAAGTTACTGGATTGCGCCGTTTTGGCGCTGCTCTTGAGTTTATCTTATGTCGCCGCAGAAAAAACCGATGGTTTTTGGGGAGATAACCTGCACATTTTTGATAAAACTACCAGCATACTGATGCTTCGCAAAACCGGTGTTTTTGTCACTGATAAAGAAGGCAGCAGCGATATATTTCGCAAAAAAAATATCATTGCCGGAAATGAACACATTCGCATCAAACTATAAAAAAAACTTCAAAAAAGCATTTAATTCTTACAGTTTTTTACAAAACCCTTAGAACCTTAAACAAACACATGAAGAAAGAGTTTTTAATTTTCTTTACAGAAAACGATAGGAAATAACTGATTAGATAGTGACAAAAAACATCACCACGAACAAAAAATGTACTTGCTATACCCCCCACAAAAGCAATCCCCAATAGCTTACCTTATTGACGTTTCTGTTATTCAAATTCCCCTGCAAACAAGCTGCAAAAGGCAATAAACACAAATCCCATCATAACCAAACGCCCCAAAAAGCAATTATCGCACCCAAAACAAGAACACAGCCCATTTACTCCTCAATATATGCTCTTTACAGTGCGCTATCCATTGATCGAAAAACTCTCCTCTCTCATAAAAGCTGCCGCATATGCTTAAGAGTTTTCACTCTTTTCCACCACTACATAATAGCAGAAATTTCAGAAAAACCACTGATTCAGTGGGTTGTTCTCTACCCCTTTATTCAACCGTTTTACAAATAGTTTATCAAATGCCGACGACATTTATAATAATGAAAATCTTTGTTTTCCAAAATTGCTTTCTGCATTTCACTTGCAAGCTGCTCTTTATCTTTTTCAACAACCTCTTTCAGCGCCTTTACCTTCTCATTACCGAAGATAATTTTTAATTTTTCTTTTAACTTTTTTTCCTCAACAAGCTTCTCCCAAAAGATCAATCGGTTATCGCATTTCTCATTTGATGATTTCATCCACTCTTTAACGCCTAATTTGTAAGCTTCTTCAAATGTTGGATTCCCTTCAACAATGGAAAGCTTTTTTGCTCTATTTGTGTCATTCTCTTTACAAGTATTGATTACATCTCTAACTGTGACAGAATGGCAACCATTATCAAAGGCAACATAGCCTTTTTTCACTGTTTTAATAAGCTTCTTATAGTAAATGAAAGTTTCTCTTGCCTCCTTATAATCACTGGAAATATCACACAACAACAACAACACATTCTTTTTACAATATAATAATAAAGTACACTCACCAGACCAAGATTCCGAAAGCTTTAGCATTTTCTCTATCTCTTTGTGTTCTATACTTATAGATATGTGGTCCCACAAAGTATCTGTAAATTTTTTCTTTTCATCCTCCCCTGTAAAGTTTTCCTTTTGGTGCTGTTTGCATTCAGCTGTAATCATATCATCAAGAACATATAACCACCAATGAAGTAATAACATTGTAGGTTGACTCCGTTTTTTTCGTAAGAGGATCTACAAACTTTTGCAGAGTTATTCCATTCCTTCTCATTAATCGCACTGCTTTTATAAAAAATTTCCTAAAATACGAGGTATCCAAGAGACTACATATTTTTTTGTAATGTTCATAAGTAAGTTTTTTTCCAAGTGCTTGCTTGTACAATAAACGCACTTTGTGATCCCCTCGAACACAAATATCCTTTACCAATGGAAGCCGATCTCCACTGAATTTCATATCTTCCCTAGGATTTTTTATCCCCAGTACGTCTCTTTCCCATAGCCTTACTCCCTCATCCCATTGTTTCAACCATTCCTGCGATACTTTTTGAGTTTTTTTAACAAGCCTTTGTTCCCCTTGTGCAATAATATCTTTATGTCCAGCGCATTCTTGCTTTTTTTGCTCAAGTTGTTCAGTCAATTGAAGACACTTCTGTTCCCATTGTGCAATAATATCTTTATGTCCATCGCATTCTTGCTTTTTTTGCTCAAGTTGTTCAGTCAATTGAAGACACTTCTGTTCCCATTGTGCAATAATATCTTGATGTCCAGCGCATTCTTGCTCTTTTCGCTCAAGTTGGTCAGTCAATTGAAGACACTTCTGTTCCCATTGTGCAATAATATCTTGATGACCAGCGCAATCTTGCTCTTTTCGCTCAAGTTGGGCAGTCAATTGAAGACACTTCTGTTCCCATTGTGCTATAATATCTTGATGTCCAGCGCAATCTTGCTCTTTTCGCTCAAGTTCGTCAGTCAATTGAAGACACTTCTGTTCCCATTGTGCAATAATATCTTGATATCCAGCGCACTCTTGCGCTTTTTGCTCAAGTTGATCAGTCAATTGAAGACACTTATATGCCCCTTGTGCAATAATATCTTGATATCCAACGCACTCTTGCTTTTTTTTCTCAAGTTGTTCAGTCAATTGAAGACATTTCTGTTCCCCTTGAGCAATAATATCTTGATATCCAGCGCACTCTTGCTCTTTTTGCTCAAGTTGTTTAGTTAAATGCTTGTTCTGATAAATTGCCAATGCAAGCATTAAGCTTCCCCCACAACACACTATCATTGCCAAACCGAACAAAAAATCCACTGAGTATCCCGAATACCACGACTTCCCCATCCATATGATGCAGAAAATCATAACGCCGCATCTTACACTCCCACATTTTTTCCCCCATTTCCAAATGACCTTAATTATAGCTATTATGAAAGCTATTGCCAATTTTATGTCTTCTTCCATTCTTGCTCTCTTTTATTCCCACCAATATTTAACGCAGCTCTTTTATCGATCCCTCGATATTGTATCATTGTGTGTACATCTGATTTGAAAATCACTACATATTATATTTTAATAAAAACAATACACAAAATATAGATGTTTTTATTGGTAAAATAAAACAATTTGTATTTAATAATGCTGTTTTAATGATTTATGTACTTTAAAGAAAAGCCTTATAAGCCCTCAAAATGCATGATCCATGAAATATTGATTTTCAAAGTAATAAAAACCTTAACTCAACCAAACAGCAAAACAAACTGCGTGCTTTGTTCGCACTGTTTTATAACATCAATAAAAAGCGCCTCTGCCTATTTAGCAGTTCTTCTTTAAGTAGCCCAGCACCATCATACTCTTATGCCAGCGCCCCCCGTTGTGATAGCCCTTGAAACTTGAGACGATTCATAAAGAGGACTTATTCTTTCTAAAGTGTTTTATTCACGCGAGCTCTCTCTGCTTGCCACATACAAGAGACATGGTTTTGATTGATTTAATATAACTACATTTGGCATGAGAAAATCCTATGTTTTTCATGATCTTTCATGAAAAACAATGAGTTATCATTATAAATCAACGTGACAGTGCTGTTATGAAGAGAACTCTCCCCTTAATTATTCATAGAGATTAACGTGGCATCGTTTTACATTCTATACACAGAAGTGTCTTTATAAAAATGTCAGGCAGAAAAAAGAACAGCCCGTTAAAAAAGAAAAACACCTCAATGCTTGCTTTTCTTTTTTCCATGAGAGATTTAAATTGATAAGCCTGTCTGAAAAGAATACTGTTTATGCCCTTAAAGATACTGCTCTTGTATCAAGATCACTTACTCAGATGAAAATTGCAGTTGAGCCAAATGCGCATAAACATTATTTTTTATAATGAGTTGTGTGTTCCTTCTTCCACAAAAGCGCCTTTATCCATCACGAGAATACGATCTGCTTTTAAAATTGTTGCCAAACGATGTGCAATGACCAGGATTTAGGATTTTGCATCAATCCTTCTAAGGTATCTTGCACCAACTTTTCACTGTTTGCATCTAAAGCAAATCTTGCTTCATCAAGTGGCAACATTTTGATTTATAATAATAATTCATTGTCTTGTATGTTGAATGAGAATCCCGAATACCGTAAGATTCTCTCATTTCAAACCTGTTCCATGGTGAACCAATCAAAACCATGTCTTTTGCACGTACCAAGCGGAGAGAGCCCGCGTGAATAAAAAACTATTAAGAAAGAACTTAAAATGCCTATAATAAATTATCTCAAGTGCCAAGGGCTGTAGCAACATCCACGAGTTGGCAAATATAATGACGGTGCCAGCTTGCAACAAGAGGGCTGCATTTCTTAAAATCGCCAGTACAATACCAATGCGTTGTTTTTGCCCCCCAGAAAGCATAGTACCACGTTCTTCTACTTGCGTATCCAAGCCATCTGGTAAAGCTTGAATAAATTCAAATGCATTGGCAGCTTTAGAAGTGGCCAAAATTTCCTCTCCATGGGTATGTTCAGTTCCAAAAAAAGAAGAAAAGTTTGCAATTATTTTATTTCAAGTCTTTATACTCTAGGGAAGAAAGGATTTATGCATATATTCAAAATGATTTTTTAATTTAAAAAACGCAACCACAATGATTTATAAGTGTTTAAGACCCATCTGTTTATGTCGGATGCGTTTTTGAATTAATATTTAAAGTGCACTCTTTGATAGGATAAAAATCCATCCATTTGCAATCGATTTGTTTAAAACCTTTGTTCCCCATAAAAAGGAGGCTTTTACATGCCAATATTACCAAAACGATTTTTGAATTTAGAAAGACGACCACCACGATCTACGAGTGTTTGGGAGCCACCTGTCCATGCCGGATGCGTTCTTGGATCAATATCTAGATTAAGAGTATCGCCTTCTTTTCCCCAAGTAGAGCGCGTCGTATATTGGGTTCCATCCGTCATAACAACGGTAATTTTATGATAATTGGGGTGAATATTCGCTTTCATGCGTCAAACCTTTTGCGTTTATAGAATGAAATAGCACTTGCTTGTTTTTTTAAGTGCACTTCCTTTGTCTTTTTGATACATTGATTAAAGTATTTATTTCTATAACTGAGCACGCATCAAAAAACAAGTGTTCAAGATACATCATTGTATCAAGTGTTACAAATCCAATACAGTGAGCAAAATTTTATGACATTACGTTCTCGTTCAGAAAAATCGACAAAGTCTTCCCCTAAAAAATCTTCATTCTCTTCGCTTGCAATTTTTGTTCCTTATCTTTTGCGCTATCGTTGGTTGTTTATCTTTGCTTTTCTAGCGTTATCTGTTGCTGCTCTAGTCACATTAGCTTTGCCTGTGGCTATCCGCCAAATGTTTGATCATGGGTTTTCTACTTCAAGCCATGGACATATCAATTTTTACTTTGGAATTTTGTTTATCTTAGCCTTGTTTCTCGCATTTGCTTCAGCAGCCCGTTATTACTGTGTTATCACCTTGGGAGAACGGATTGTTGCCGATTTACGGCGTGATGTGTTTGTCCATATTATGAAACTTTCTCCTGCTTTTTTTGATCGATCACATTCAGGAGAGATTGTTTCAAGGCTTCTAACAGATACCACACAAATAAAATTAGCTGTGGGCTCTACCGCCTCTACCGCTTTGCGTCAGCTGATTATCGTGATCGGAGCCGTCGTAATGATGGTGATCACCAATGCTAAATTGTCTTTGTTGGTTTTAGCAGCTATTCCTGTTGTGGCCATTCCCTTAGTAGTCTTTGGACGTAAAGTTCGCTCTCGTACCCGCGCGGCGCAAGATCGTCTCGCAGATGCCAATGCTGTTGCTACAGAGCAGGTAAGTGCTATTCGCACTGTGCAAGCTTTTACCGCTGAAAAACGCGTTACAATACGTTTTTCACAATTGATAGAACGTGCTTTTCAAACAGCACGTGCTTCTGTAATCTTGCGCTCCTTTTTTACGGGGTTTGCAATTTTTTTGGTTTTTAGCAGTGTGGTTGCTGTTTTATGGATTGGATCGCGCGATGTTTTGAATGGAACGATGACAGGAGGGACATTAGGGCAATTTGTTCTTTATGCGGTTTTTGGAGCTTCTACTTTTGCGCAATTATCGGAACTTGGGGCAGAATTAATCCAAGCAGCAGGCGCTGCTGAACGGCTTGCCGAATTATTACAAGAACAACCTACTATTGTAGCACCTAAAAATCCTTTATCATTAGAGCAACCTATTCGAGGTGAACTTGTTTTTGATCAGGTTGATTTTACCTATCCTTCTAGACCACAAGAGAAGGTTTTACGCTCGCTTTCATTTTCTGTAAAAGCAGGCGAAACGGTTGCTTTTGTTGGGGCTTCTGGAGCAGGAAAAAGCAGCATTTTTTCTTTGATCCTTCGTTTTTATGATCCGACAAATGGAACAATTCGGTTGGATGGCATGGAAATTAATCGCCTTTCTTTACAAGATTTACGCAGTGCAATTTCCTATGTTCCACAAGATGTTGCCATTTTTGATGGAACATTGCGTGATAATATTATTTTTGGAACTGAAAATACCCATGAAGAGGAAATCCTTGCTGCCGCTAAAGCGGCTAATGCACTTGAATTTATTCAAGCTTTACCAGATGGCTTGGATACGCAAGTAGGAGAACGCGGTACCATGCTTTCTGGGGGACAAAAACAACGCATTGGTATTGCGCGGGCAATTTTAAGAAATGCACCCCTGTTGCTGCTTGATGAAGCAACATCTGCTTTAGATGCAAACAGTGAAAAGTTGGTGCAAGACGCCTTAGAAGGGTTGATGCAAAACCGCACAACCTTGGTCATTGCACATCGTTTGGCAACAATTTTAAAAGCAGATCGCATTCTTGTGATGGATAAAGGCGCCCTTGTGGAAGAAGGAACCCATGCCGAACTTGTGGCAAAAAATGGCGTTTATGCTTACCTCGCAAAATTGCAATTTTCACCCGAATAAGTAATCTTGATACAAGAGCAATATCTTTAAGGGCATAAACAGCACTTTTTTCAGACAGGCTTATCAATTTAAATCTCTCATGGAAAAAAGAAAAGCAAGCATTGAGATGTTTTTCTTTTTTAACGGGCTGTTCTTTTTTCTGCGCAAGATGGAGTATTTTTATAAAGACACTTCTGTGTACAGAATATAAAATAATACCCAGTTAAATCTCTATGGGCTATTAAGATGTGCAAGGAGTTCTCTTCATAACAGCACTGTCACGTTGATTTATAAGGACAATTCATTGTTTTTCATGAAAGATCATGAATACCATAGGATTTTCTCATGTCAAACCCTCATAGTGAGTCAAACAAAATCTCTTGGCTTGCTCATCACAAGCAGAGTTGGCGTGTGAAGTGAAACGGTACAAGAAAGGAATAAAATACCTCTCTTGCCCCTTTACGTTCTAAGGGCTGTCAAAACATTGGGGCGCTGACAAAAGAGTATACGCTGGCAAAGAGTATAATGGTGCTCGCTTGCTGAAACCCTTACGCGGCTCACTTGATAGGCTCTAGGGACACAAGCACTACCCTAAAGACTGACCACACTCTTTAAAAAACTGAATATAAAAATTTTTTCATGCCCTCTCTCACCGCTCTAAACAATAGTGTTTACCGAAAATCATGACAAATTGTAATTCACAAATACGCTTCTCTCTATTGCAAGAATATCCTTTTATTCTCTTTCAAACACACGAACACTTTTTGAATATTGTTTGCAGATCCGTCTTATTGAAAAAGAGCAAAGACTTTTTTAGCACTTTTGGGCTTCTTATAACTTTTGTATGAGCGCGTATAAGCAACAGCTTTTATAATAAACTGGCTTTTGGCAAAATTGTAAAATTTTATCAAATTTATTGTTTTTAAATATCACCACGACTACTGTTCTGCTCTTGCAGACACGCAACCTCAAAACACTTTCTCTTTGCTCATAAATTGTCTCTCCAGCTCTCTCTTTCAGGCATAGCCCATAAAAATAAGGATAGAGTACTTCGATTGAACACCATCTTCTCACCCCCTCCAAGCCCCATATATTTTACAGCTCTCAATTTTATAGCATCCCCTGTCGTGCTTTAAGAAGGCATTTTAACGATGATAAGAACATGTACAAAGAGGATATATCTTTAGGGTATTTATGTTTTAAAGCTTGCACGAAATCGTAATTTTTTTGTATAGCGAGTCAAGCATATGCAGAACTGACACCCTAACCATTTCAAACCATTCAGCTGTTTCAGGAACAGATAAGCCAAGTTCTACGATTATATCTTCAACCACGAATTCACCGAAGTACGGAGGATTTTCACCATTTTTTAGCGCTCCCTCTTCAGTGATCCTCTCGATAATTAACTCATTCAGCATCTATACCAGCAAAGCGAAATATTACGTGCTAATTTTCCTTTACATTCATTAGCCAAGCCCCCTCAAAATGACCTTTTAGTGAATAGAGCTAAAAGGATAAGTCTTCAAAACCATTTGGTAACTATATCAAGAGCACCTAAAATACGCCTTAGTTTCTAAGATAGGCAACTTCCCCCCTTTATCGTATCAGTCTTGTAGAACTTTAAACCCTTTACCTTCAAATCAAAAAATTATAATTGGATTATATTGCATAAAGATGCTTTTTCTCATTTTTCCATTTAACACACGATAAGTTACCATTTAGGCACGATGAGAAGCTTGCCCCTTATATCATGATTTCAGAACCACATGAGAAGAATAAAAGATGATGTGGCTTAATAAGAGAGTTTGTTCATAAGCCATTTGAGTGTCTTAAGGTCAAGGATGCCGTTAGGCGCACCGCCCTTGTAAAGGGTTGCCTTGAGGCTTAAGGACCCAAGGCTTGTTAGTCCCTTCATTAAAAGCGGGTTTGATGTTATGATTTTGGAGAGCGATTATTAAGAATTTGAGAGGCAGACAGCCTCTCATTTTTATTTGTATGCAAACGAATTGCACTCTATTTATTCAGGGAGAATAAGAACATACCCAGGAGGTGCTAAACGGAACAAGAGAGCGTCGTAACCCCACATAGCATACATGCAGCAAATAGAAAAAACGCCTTCACCAATTGCTAAGATTAATGTGAGCGATATACCGGCTTCATCTGCTGTTGCTTCGCGGCGTTGTAAGTAGTATCCGACAAAAAAGAAAAAGCACGCTAATCCACTCGCACCCGAAAAGAAGCTTAGTATGGCATGAACCGGTCCACGTATGTTGAACAGGATAAGAAAAATTGTGAAAGTAAATACTGCAAAGATCCCTTCGAATACCCCACGCACCATATTGCACAATTTTCGCATCATAATTGCAGAAAAGCTCTGTTCTGCGTATCGATTTTTTCTTTTGATGCTTGTATTCTTAGAAGATATACTGTTATTTTTAGAAGATATACCGTCCACAACTCCACCCCGTTTTAAGCCAAGATGCTATGAAGTTAGACATTTGTAATTATATCATCAAAAAATACAAGAAAAATTTATCCATTTTAACGAAAAAATAGGTGTTTTATTGAGGTGCAAATCTATTTTCTTTCGCAAGAGTTATTCAATTCGTTCGCCAATAGAAAAACTACCCCCATTGAAGAGGAAGCTATCCTGACGCAGAAAAGCTTCATAAGCTGTATTCCAATCCGCTCAGAAATCGCAACTCTCTAATCTACCCGCTTAATCCACCTTTGAAACTGCAATCAAATAAATTCTGCTGATGACAAGTAATGATAACATGAAAAAGAAAAAATATCATAATATCAAACTCTTCAATACAGTATGAGCTTTATGATTTTCACGCAAAAAGTAAGTACCCACCCATGAACGACACCATACTAAAGTGCTGTGCATTCACAAATTTCCTAGCATTGTCTCCCCTTCTCGAAATTGCACCTCTCCCGCAATTTTATCTCTCGATAGCACCCATTAAAGACTTTTAAAAGGTCCAAGGAAAAAACTCTCTGAGAAAGCTTTCAAGCCTAAAATGCCCCCGCCATTTTTATCATGATGAGGGCACAAAAAATCACGCAGAAATATGAAAAATCTCTCCGCATTTAAAAACAGAGCTTGTGCTTCAAGCGCACGCTTTTTCTTGTTCTTTTGTCCATTGTCCCAAAGCCGCAAGATGATTCATCCGAGCCCGATGACGAAATGCCTTCTGTGCAACAGCAATATTCTCATCTTTTCCTGCCCATGCTTTTAAGGCAGCTGCTTGCAATGCGCGTCCATAGGAAAAGGTCAATTTCCAAGGCAATACGCCCAAAGAATTCATAGCAGATAAATGCGCCGTTGCTTCCTGATCAGACTGCCCTCCAGAAAGAAAAGCAATTCCTGGAACAGCAGCAGGAACAGTTTGTTTA
The DNA here is from genome assembly GCF_042196145.1 of Bartonella sp. AP258QHHD. Lineage (NCBI taxonomy): Bacteria > Pseudomonadati > Pseudomonadota > Alphaproteobacteria > Hyphomicrobiales > Bartonellaceae > Bartonella > Bartonella sp. AP258QHHD. Next base: position 85,282 of record NZ_JBHIPR010000019.1, on the reverse strand, counting down.
AGCACTTGGACGGTCTTTTCAGCAACTTCTTCAACAGAAGCCTTGCGTGCATCCTTTCCATCAATCACCATATTGGGCTTTAAAATCATCCCCTCCAAAAGAACACGAGCTTCAAACAATTCTTTAAAGACAGCCTGCAAAACAGTGCGTGTCACCTCAAAGCAGCGTGTAATTGAATGCCCACACGATGATCCATCCATCAACACTTCCGGCTCAACAATGGGCACAATATTGAACTCCTGACATAAGGCAGCATAGCGTGCAAGAGCTTGTGCATTTTGTCTTATGGCGCCTCTTGTTGGCAAAGTGTATTCATCAATAGCAATTACCGCACGCCATTTAGCAAAACGTGCTCCCAAAGCATAATAATCTTTTAGCCGCTCACGAAGACCATCCAACCCTTCGGTAATTGTTTCTTGGGGAAAAGCAGCCAAGGGTTTTGCACCGGTATCAACTTTAATCCCTGGCAAAGCGCCTGAATCCCGAATAAGATCCGTCAACATTTTCCCAGTTGATGCTTTTTGCCGAATGGTTTCATCAAATAAAATAACCCCAGAGATGGCGTTTTCCATCGCTTCTTTTGTACTAAAAAGCATTTCACGATAAGCACGGCGCTTATCTTCATTGGATTCAACACCAATGCTTTCAAAACGCTTTCCAATGGTCGCCGTACTTTCATCTGCCGCCAAAATACCTTTACCCGCATGCACCAAAGCAAGTGCAATATCTTCAAGCCGTTCATTCATAAAAAATTCCTCTTATTTTGTCTTAATTTCTAAAAATGCGCAACACTATCAAAACACTCTACACGACCGTATAGTTTTTCTTTAACCTTCCCCTTCAAAGAAGCCCTTTAAGCCTGCATAAGGGCAAGAATACCAGGAAGAACCTTACCTTCCATCCATTCCAAAAAAGCTCCTCCAGCAGTTGAGAGATAAGTAAAATCATTGGCAACACCGGCATGATTAAGGGCAAAAACCGTATCGCCCCCTCCCGCAATTGAAACCAACTTTCCCGTCAAACTACGTTCTGCTGCATGGCGTGCAACGGCAATGGTTCCCTTATCAAAGGGAGGCATCTCAAAAACACCAAGGGGTCCATTCCACACAAGAGTAGCAGCTTCATCTATCGCAGCATTGATATGCGCAATAGAGCGCGTCCCAATATCCAATATCATGCCATCTTGTGGAATATCTTCAATGTCATAAAGACGATGCGGTGCATCTTTTTCAAAACGAAATCCCACAACAGCATCCTGAGGGAGCAGAAGCGTACAGTGACACTCTCGCGCTTTTTTAATAATTTTTTTTTATCGTTTCCATCAATGCATGTTCACACAGTGATTTCCCTACATGGATACCTTGCGCAGCTAAAAAACTGTTAGCCATCCCCCCACCAATAATTAAGGAGTCAACTTTTTCCACCAAATGATTGAGCACAAAAAGCTTACTAGAAACCTTTGCTCCTCCCACAAGGGCAACCACAGGACGTGCTGGATTGCCAAGTCCTTTTTCTAATGCCTGCAATTCACCTTGCAAAGAGCGTCCTGCATAAGAAGGCAACAAATGCGTTATTCCCTCCACCGAAGCATGGGCACGATGAGAAACTGAAAAAGCATCATTGACATAGAGATCTCCATTATGAGCCAAAGCTTCTGCAAAAGAACAATCATTCTTTTCTTCACCAGCATAAAAACGAACATTTTCAAGCAGTAAAACACCACCATTTTGTAATGACTCAACTGCAACCTGAACCGCCGAACCGATACAGTCAGGAGCAAAAGCAACCGGCTGATTAATGATCTTTTCCAGCACTTGCACAACAGGACGGAGTGAAAACTCTTGCTCTACCTTTCCTTTGGGGCGACCACAATGAGAAAGCAGAATAAGTTTAGCACCACGCTTTTGTAGCTCAACGAGTGTCTCTTTATGTCGTACAAGACGCGTCTCATCGCATACCTTACCTTGCGCCATAGGAACATTAAAATCTACGCGCACCAGAACACGTTTACCCAAAACATCAACATCATCAAGTGTACGAAACCCCATCACTGCTTCCTCTTCACTTTCCATTGTTTCAAATAAAAACGCATCCAACAACCCTGCCCACTTTTCTTTCCACTTATCCCCCCTCTTTGCTTTTACAAGAGATCCACGACAGCCCATCTCTCACCCTCTGTTTGAAAAGCCAAAGCTTTTATCGTCAAATGTACAAAAGCCCACCATTGCTCTTAATCTTCATATTCCATTGTGGCAAACAAATGCATTGGCTCAACTTGATCTCTATTAAAGCTTCCTTTTACTTCTAGGAAAAAGAGTTTACATCTCCTGTTTTCTAACGTTTTCTCAAAGGGTATCTCGTTCAGATCTTACTTTTTAAAGTTTACTCTTTCATTCATCTTTTAAAAGCACGTATTGACACAGTATTAAAACAAAATACATCATCAATGTTTCAATAGCCTCTTCTCTCTAGCGCATGAGAACAACAGCCTCTATCTGTTTTTCTCAAAATTGCACAAAAATGAGACTTTTCCCTATAAAAAGAGGACCCTGAGGTCCTCTTATATTGTCTTAGCAAAAGCCACTGCCGTATCACTCATACGGTTAGAAAAGCCCCATTCATTATCATACCAAACCAGAACGCGACAGAGCTTACCATCAATCACTTTGGTTTGATCATTGTGGAAAATAGCTGAATGAGGATTATGATTAAAATCACAACTCACGAGTTTCTCTTCTGTAGTGTCCAAAACGCCCTTCAAAGAACCTTGTGCAGCAGTAGCAATAGCTGTATTAATTTCTTCGATTGTTGTGGAACGCTTAGCGATAAATGTCAAATCAACCACAGAAACATTAGGGGTCGGAACACGAATCGATACACCATCAAGCAATCCCTTTAATTCTGGTAAGACCAATCCCACAGCTTTTGCCGCTCCTGTTGAGGTAGGAATCATAGAAAGAGCTGCCGCACGTGCACGATAAAGGTCCCGATGCATTGTATCCAATACAGGTTGATCACCCGTATAAGAATGGATTGTTGTCATAAAGCCCTTTTCAATGCCGACCGTATTGTGTAAAACTTGTGCAACAGGCGCCAAACAATTGGTTGTACAAGAAGCATTTGAAACAACGCGATGCTCGCTGCTTAAAGATTGATGATTAACCCCATAGACAACCGTAAGATCTGCTCCTTCAGAAGGCGCAGAAATAAGAACACGCTTTGCCCCCGCATCTAAATGAGCACTTGCTTTATCACGCGCAGTAAAAATGCCCGTACATTCCAAAGCAATATCGATATCCAAATCTTTCCAAGGCAATTGAGCAGGATCACGCTCTGCGCATACCTTTATTAAACCACCTCCCACATCAATAGCATCCCCTACCACCTTAACGATCCCAGGGAAACGCCCATGAACTGAATCATAGCGTAATAAATGGGCATTTGTTTCCACCGATCCCAAATCATTAATTGCAACCACTTCAATATCTTGTCGTCCACTTTCCACAAGCGCACGTAAAATATTGCGACCAATACGACCAAACCCATTAATTGCAACACGAACTGTCATTTCACATGTTTCCTCATCAATTTTTAAAAGCACAACATTTAAAACACAATAAATGGGTATTTCACCAATCCAAAATCATTAATTCCCACAATGTCAATATCTTGATCACTCACTCACTTATCCACAATAATGCACAAGATCATCCACAGCACTGCACAGAATATGATGCCCTACAATCACCCCATTCATGACAACACAAGCTGTCACTTTGTCTTTTCCTCTTTGATCTTTTCCAGCTCTTTTTCAACGGTGGCAACGACATTTTCCCAAGTAATACCAAAATGCGCATAAAGGGCATCAATTGTTCCACTTGCCCCAAAGCCCTCCATACCAATAAACACACCATCACAGCCAATAAAACGATCCCATCCTTGGGCGACAGCAGCTTCAATGGCAATTTTAATTGGTGCATCTCCAATGAGAGCACGCTGATAGGAGAGAGATTGTTGAGAAAAAAGTTCAAAACAAGGCACAGAAACCACACGCGTTGGGATGCCTTTTTCTTCTAACACCGTATGTGCCTCCACTGCAATTTGCAATTCTGAACCAGAAGCAAACAGAGTCACTTGAGCATCATCGCTAGCTGTTAGGAATTCATAAGCACCGAGCATACAGAGATTTTCTTCTTCATATTCTTGACGCAAAAGCGGTAGATTTTGTCGACTTAAAGCCAAGGTAGAAGGCGTCCCGCGTGCTTTCAAAGCCAATTGCCAACACTCGACTGTCTCCATAGCATCAGCAGGGCGGAACACAAGATGATTAGGCATTGCACGCAGGCAAGCCAAATGCTCTACGGGTTGATGGGTCGGACCATCCTCACCAAGACCAATAGAATCATGAGTCATGACATAAATCACCCGCAACCCCATGAGAGAAGACAAACGCATAGCAGGACGCATATAATCAGAAAAGCATAAAAAGGTTCCCCCATAAGGAATAAAGCCGCCATAAAGGGCAAGACCATTCATCACAGCTCCCATTGCATGTTCGCGAATTCCATAATGCAGATAGCGCCCTGAAAAATCTTCAGCAGAGATACTTTTCATCTGGCTACTTTTTGTATTATTAGATCCGGTTAAATCAGCCGAACCACCAATAGTCTCAACAACGACTTCATTGATCACTTCAAGAGCCATTTCCGAAGCTTTACGCGTAGCAACAACGGGGCGCTCTTCAACCAATTTCTGTTTATAAGTATCAATAGCGCCATCAAATCCGCCCACGAGATCGCCCCGCATCAATCTTTCAAACTCCACACGCTCTGAGACAGGAAGATCAGCAAATTTTTCTTCCCATTTTTGGCGTTTTTTAGCAGCATTGAGACTAGCCAAGCGCCAATTATCGAGAATATCGGCTGGAATAACGAAAGGCTCAGCATCCCACCCTAACGCGATACGGGTTTCAGTGATTTCTCGTGCGCCCAAAGGGGCTCCGTGAACTTTATTGGTACCCGCTTTATTGGGTGCTCCAAAGCCAATTGTTGTTTTACAAGCGATCAAAGTTGGTTTATCGGAATTTTGTGCCGCCTCAATAGCCCGCGCAATTGCTGCTTGATCATGCCCATTGACTTTATGTGTCTCCCAACCAGATGCCTTAAAACGCGCAATCTGATCTGTACTGTCAGCAAGGGAAATCTCTCCATCGATAGAAATATTATTATCGTCCCACAACACAATAAGCTTATTGAGTTTCAAATGACCAGCAAGGGAAAGTGCTTCTTGAGATATCCCTTCCATAAGGCATCCATCGCCCACCAACGCATAAGTGTAATGGTTGATAAGATCACCAAAACGAGCATTTTGCAAACGCTCTCCAAGAGCCATCCCCACAGCATTAGCCAACCCTTGTCCAAGAGGACCAGTCGTTGTTTCGATTCCTGCCACATGCCCATATTCTGGATGCCCAGCAAGCTTTGCTCCTAATTGGCGAAAATTTTTGAGATCTTCAATGCCAATATCTTCATAACCAGAAAGATACAAGAGAGCATAAAGCAACATAGACCCATGTCCTGCTGATAACACAAAACGATCACGGTTAGGCCAGCGAGGTTTTTTGGGGTCATGAGCAAGGAATCTTGTATAAAGAACCGTAGCAATATCGGCTGCTCCCATTGGCAAGCCCGGATGACCAGAATTTGCTTTTTCAATCGCATCAATAGCAAGAAAACGGATAGCATTGGCCATCTGATTCTGTTGGTGGGTGTTTGTCATGAATACTCGACCATTTCGTTAAATACGTTATTCTGTTGCTTTTTCCGTATTCTCTTAAAATTCTCAAGAAATACTATTTTCTAACCATTAGCGTGAGACTTTTTGCCACCACTTCAATAATATTAATAACATTCCCCTCACGCGTTCTGTATATCCATGTCATTTATGCCAATACGCGCAAAAAATCCAGCTTTTAATTTATATCTATCCCCTGCTTTGCTTGCTAAAATATCCTACATACTTAAAAATAAAATGCACACAACACAAGAGTGAAAGTGATTCGTTTTTGCATAACACATTGATAAAGGATACAATTACCCAAAGGATAAAAGCAATGAACCAAGAGACTACAGTTCTACAAGATGCTTTAGAGCACCTAGAAAAGGCACTTAGAACTTTAGAGATCACCATAATAAACCGCAATGCCGTTATTGATAAAAATAACGAATGGGAAGAAGAAATCCAACGAATGAATGCTGACCGCTGCCATCTTGCCCAAGCGCTTGACAAAGCTGAAGCCCAAATTGAACGCTTAGAGTCCGTAAACAAAGAAGTTTCCAAACGTCTTATTAAAGCAATGGAAACAATTCGTGTTGTCATTGATAGATAAAGGTTTGAATGTATGGAAACTGTTTCCGTTACCATTGATGGTAAAGTTTATCGCATGGCTTGTGACAAAGGACAAGAACGTCGTCTTATTGCGCTTGCTGCTCAATTGGATCAATATATCACACATTTAAAGAACAATTTTGGTGAAATTGGCGACCATCGTTTATCGGTTATGGCTGGCATAATGATTATTGATGAAATGGAAGAAATAAAACGAGAAAATAAAAAATTACAAGAAGACTACAATACTCTTTTACGACTCCACAACGAAAGAGACCGCACCATGGGGAAAATTATGCGTGACACCACACAACGCATTGAAAATCTCACAAACCAATTGCTCAAAGATGATCAAAACCGCACAAACCTTCAAGAACAAGAACAGGAACAGGAAGATTTCTAAAAAGTACATCAGCGCATAATAAACCAGAGATTTGACTTGTCCGCCACATCTCACAGGATAAAAATTCTTAAACCCACACCAGTGTGTAAACAGTCTGGTTTTTTATAGGAAGGATTCCAGCTACTCACGACTTATGGGATTAACTTAAACCTCAACAAGAAAGCCCTACCCTGAATATTTCACCTCCGCACAAACGCTTCCTACATCAAGGAGACTGCCTTATATCACCACATTTCAAATGAGATGTCTTTTAACCGCGCAATAAGATAACAAAATCAACATCATTGTAAAAAAATCATATAAATGACAACAGCAACAAACAAATAAAGCACCCTTCGAAAAAAAGAGCTATATTCATGTTCCCTATGAATGCATGCCCAAAAATCCTTGCCCCTTAGATAATATCAAGCAGATTCAATATATATTAAAAAATAACCTTATCTATTATACCGTAAAACACCGCTATTTGATACTATAAGCACCATGGAGTCTTTGCACCTGAGATGTCCATCCGATGAAACCCACCGAAAAGAACCGTATCATTTATAAACCAGCGTGAATTAAGTATTTTCATCTTTTAGAGCAGGAAAAAAGTCAAACCCGAAGAGTATGTTAATCTCATACAACCTCAAACATCATAAACAACAATAATAGCTCTTGAAAACATCCTCTACCGCTATTTTTATCCTTATAACAAATAATCCATATTTCTCTCCCCACCCCTCAAAATCTCCAAGCTTAATAAAAGAAAGAGCAAGTCGGCATCATCATTATAGTCAGACCTCAATATTGCGATAGCCCCCTTGGCTCGTAAAACGATTCATAAGAGGGACGCCTTTCTTGTACAGCTTTTTCCCATAAAACCCACCCGCTTGTGATGCACAAACAAAGAGTTATGATTAACAAAACATAAATAAATTTAAGAAAATCTTACGGAATTCGGGGTTCTAATTCAAGTTTAATAACGATAAATTATCATTATAAATCAATATGTTGCAAATGCTTCGACAAAGCATATTTTAAAAACACATTCACCCATCACTTTTTCTCATAACATACCAGTACGATTTTTTAGGCACATAATTTTAATTTTATTCAATTCTGTTTGCAAAAGTTTAAAATGGGAAAAATTTCAAGGCTCTTATCCAAAAAGCGAAAGAATGAACTCTCATTATCAATAAACATCTCGCTCGTATAAACATCAATAAAGCAATCCCCAATCTGTCTCAATGAAATAAAAGGGGGGCTCCCATTAAATGCCTACCGTAAAAGCAGTTTCCTCAGAACTAAAACAAAATCAACAGACAACATCACCGCATCTGCTTCCATCCCCAAACTGGACGACCTAATGCAACACCTTGCTATCTTACGATAGGAGATAAAAGAATAATGGGTCTATGGAGGCATTCACAAGAAGCGCACACCCGTTGTTTTTAAAGCCTGTTCAAAGGCGCATGAAAAAACACCATGCGTAAACGGCTCAAATCCCTTTCGTTCCATCTTGAGAGACAGAAGCAATACGCAAGAGATTTGTCGCACCGGGCGTTCCAAGAGGAACACCGGCTGTTACAAGGAAACGATCCCCTCCTTGGCAAAAGCCTTCCTGAAATGCAATGGCTGCTGCTCGATCAACCATATCTTCTAAATTGCGAGCATCTTGCGTGACCACACAATGAAGCCCCCAAACGAGAGCCAAACGCCTTGCTGTTTCCACAATGGGCGATAAAGCAATAATCGGTCTATTAGGGCGTTCACGAGAGGCGCGCACCCCCGTTGTTCCTGAAGCCGTATAGGCAACGATAGCGGATAGAGCAAGTGTTTCAGCAATCTGACGCGCAGCAAGAGAAATCGCATCCGTTCCTGTTGATTCTGGTGCTGGATGTTGTGCTCCAACCTGAGCGGCATAAGTGTGATCCTGTTCGATTTGTCGCGCGATTCGGTCCATCATAAGCACAGCTTCTTCAGGATAACGACCAGAAGCAGATTCAGCAGACAACATCACCGCATCTGTTCCTGCATAAACTGCTGTAGCAACATCCGACACTTCTGCGCGTGTGGGAACAGGAGATGTGATCATTGATTCGAGCATTTGTGTTGCCACCACAACCGGTTTTCCAGCTAAACGACAAGCTTTTATCAACTCCATCTGAAGTGCAGGGACCTTTTCCAGAGGCATTTCCACACCGAGATCACCCCGTGCAATCATAATACCATCGGAAATTTCAATAATCTTCTCTATATGCTCCAAGGCTTGAGGCTTTTCGATTTTAGCCATCAAAGACACCTTACTTTTCGTCAACTGACGCACCGCCATAATATCTTCTGGACGTTGAATAAAAGAAAGAGCAACCCAATCAACAGGCTGCTGTAAAAGAGCCTGAAGATCCTCCTTATCTTTTGACGTCATCGAATCAAAAGGCAAAATTGTATCGGGAAAACTGACACCCTTTCGATCAGAAATACGGGTACCAGCAACCACGCGACACTGTACAAAGTGATCATCACAAACTTGCGCACGCAGTTCCACCCTTCCATCATCAATCAACAACCGGTCCCCTGGTTTAACAGCCGAAAATACATCCTCATGAGGGAAAAAAACACGCTGTGCATCACCAAGAACATCGCGATTATCTAATGTAAAGCTTTGCCCAACACGCAAATCTTCTTGCCCCTTAGCAAAACGTCCCACACGCAGTTTTGGCCCCTGAAGATCCACCAAAATACCTATGGGACGTCGAACTGTTTTTTCAACTTCTCGTATAGACTTGACCAAATCACCCAGCATATCACGATCAGTATGGCTCATATTAAGACGAAAAACGTCTGCCCCTGCCCTAAAAAGCTTTTCAATCATCAAACGAGAAAAAGAAGAAGGACCAAGAGTCGCAATAATTTTTACTTTACGTGCACGTTTCACGGTGGAGAATTTCCTGAAAGAGAAGGTATAACTGAATTGTTTAACAAAGACTCATCCGTCAACTGTACCATCCAACTGGTTTGATTTCCGGTATCGATCTCTTTAAATTCAGCCTTTTGATATCCTCGAGGGAAACAATCATGAACCCCTTGAATGGTAAATTGGCTATCTTGTACACACATAGTCACAGAGCCTGCCCAGTTCCCTTGTTTTTGTGCCCCTTCCGCATAAAAATAATAAAACCGTGAAGCAAGAGGCCCCTCAATTAAAGTTTTACATTCCGTCACTGGTACCGTCCACCAGCCTTCGCTCACCCACCCTGAAAATGTACGATATCCAAGAGCAACCCCTACAGACTGTTGGGTTGTATTACAAACTCTAAAGTCAGCTTTTGCAAAAACAACAAGGGGAAACAAGAGCAAAATGCTCAAGAGAAAAACTTTTAATCCTTTCTGAAACACCCAATATCGCTTTTTTAAAATCACAAAACTTCCTCTATAATGCCAAATTCTCAAAACAAATTACACATTTCTTTTTTTTTAAAGCTTTTCAAATCTAAAACGTATATTTTTATATTTTTCTTTTTATAGCCCTTTTATCAATGCATATATCTTAAAAATTTTACAAAATATTTAAAGTCAATTTGTAAAAAAGCTGTGTAGCTTGATTTACTTTTTATTTTCAAGCTTTTTTAACATAAATTCGTCGTCGAAAAACAACTTAAAATATATAACTTGGAGAAAAATACAATGAACGATACAGTAACCGATCAAACACACGCTATATCCGTAAACCAATTACGCTCTTTTATCGAACGTATTGAACGGCTAGAAGAAGAGAAAAAAACCATTTCTGATGATATTAAAGACGTTTACACTGAACTTAAAGGCTCTGGTTTCGATAGTAAAGCTGTTCGAAGCATTATACGGCTGCGTAAAAAAGAAGAACATGAACGAATGGAAGAAGAAGCAATCATTGAGCTTTATAAAAATGCGCTTGGTATGAATTAAAACCATTGATAACATTGGAAATTTTCTTAAGAAAAGAAAATACAAAAAACAAATGGCAAAAAATAAATGAATGTATAAAATTTTACCCAATAATAAGCAGTTTGTGTAACTTGTAACGAGACTATCGGTCACAGAATACACAATATTGCAACAGCCCTCACATTTAAAAGGATTTATACAGAGAATTTTTATTCTTATTCTTCAATCATTGTTTATCCACATAAACCCTCACTTGTATGCCAACCCAGTTTGTGATGTGCAAGAGAGGTGTTTTTTATGATTAAACATCAATAAATTTGAAGTGAGAAAGTCTTCCGATATTGAGGACTCTCTTCAAATTGAAAAAAATGAATTATGATGATAAATCAATTTATTATCTACGAAAAGAAACATATGAAAGCGGTCAGCAGTTGAAACCCGCTAAACGAGAGTCTGAACCGTTTACAAAAGAAGAGGTGGTTAAGGATCTTCGTCTTTTAGGATAGGGAAAAGTGCAGCATATTTACACATTTGATAAAAAGACCCTTATCAAAACTTTATTCGAATCTATTAACGGACTCATAAAGATCATTGATTCGAGAGGTTAGAATGTGATCTCTCCATTTTCCAGAAATCATCAAATAGTCTTTGGCATAGCCTTCTTTTTCAAAATGAAGGCGTTTTAATAAACGTTCGCTTTTTATGTTCTCAGGTCTATAATTTGCCATCACTCTATGCAGATGATAAACATGAAAGATATGGCGTATTAGAGCCGATAAACTCTCAAACATGAGACCTTTGCCTTGTTGTTTTTCATCAAGAGAAAAACCAAGATGACAGGCTTGAAAAACACCCCGAACCACATTTGTAAAATTCACAACACCGATGACTGTGTTTTCATTTTTTAATCGTACAGCATATCGGTATGCTTGTCCCTGTGCGCTTTCATAAGCAAATGCATTGGCTCGTGTTTCCCAAGCTGTTAGGCTGTGGTAACCATCAGATCTAACAGGTTCAAAAGGACGCAGATGATTCGCATTACGGAGGAAATAAGAAGACAGTTCAGCTGCATCTTCTAAACCGATCAATGTGGAAATTGTTCGCTTTGTTTTAATTGCCATCATTTTCTCCTCCTAGACAATGTCACAATAACACGTTGATTTATCTTAACAAATCATCATTTTTAAACTCAAATCATAATGTCGAATACAGTAAGCTTTTCTCATCACAACACTTCTTACGTTAGAATCAATGAGGATCTTTTGCTTTTCCGTCATAAGTGGGGGTGGTATGTTTAAAGCATAAGGTAAAGACAGGGGAATATTTCTTATGAATGCTCTCAAGTTCTAAGGGGCGCTGTAGCAACATTGGGGACTGGCAAAGTATGCAAGGGAATTGGCGTACTTCCATATACGAAATTTTGAAAAAACTTACGGCAAAGATAGTTTTGTTTCTTTGCCTTGTAAGCTCAGAGCATGCTTGTTTTGCGCTACCATATCACTGCTCCCCCGTATACAAATCCCAATGACCATCGCCTTGAGATGCTATATGTTACAGTGCAATCTAAAAAGTCTCTGCCATAACTCGTCAACAACACTGTTCCCGCTAAATCAGCGACAAACTCTTGTAACAAATTAAAGAAAAGCGATGATGCAATACAAATCTTTTAAAGTTTTTTAGATATTACCGTGAACGCGCTTCCATTTCTTCGCGTAAAATTTCAAGTTCTAACCATTCTTCTTCTTTTTGTGTGCAAGTATTTTTCTTTTTTGCCAACGTTGTTGATAAACGTTCAAAACGCTCTTTATCACTGCGATAAAGGGCTGGATCAGAGAGTTCTTGCTCAATTTTTTTGATTTCGTCCTGTAAAACAGCAATTTCTTCAGGCAATTTTTCCAATGCATAAACCTGCTTATAAGACAATTTACCTCGTGTTTTTTTCTCCCGCCCTATCAAGCGATCATCTGTTGATGTGTCCTGCTTTGAAAGCTCTCCCGCATGAGATTTTGAAGGTGCTTTACGTTGCGATAATTCTGTTCTTTTGCGTTGTAAGCGAAGAGCATGCTGGTTTTGCGCCATCATATCACTATAGCCGCCCGCATACAAAACCCAATGACCATCACCTTGAGGTGCCAACATATGCGTTACAGTACGATCTAAAAAGTCTCTGTCATGGCTGACCAACAATACTGTCCCCGCAAAATCAGCAATAAATTCTTGCAACAAATCCAAAGTTTCCATATCCAAATCATTGGTCGGTTCATCAAGAATCAAAAAGTTTGCAGGACGAGAAAGAAGTCGTGCAAGCATGAGGCGTGCTCTTTCTCCCCCAGAAAATTCTTTAAGGGGAGTGCGTGCTTGTTCCGGTGAAAATAAAAAGTCTTTCATATAAGAAACCACATGCCGCTCCAACCCATTGATCACAAGAGTATCACCTCTTCCCCCCGTTAAATAATGCGCTAAAGTTTCTTCTTCATTTAAAATACGTTGCTGATCAAGCAATGCCATAGAGAGGTTATAGCCATGCCTCACCGTTCCACTATCCACGGCTTCTTGCCCAATTAATGCAGAAAGGAGCGTTGTCTTTCCGATTCCATTGGGTCCTACCAAACCGATTCGATCACCCCGCTGAATGCGCAAAGAGAAATCTTTCACGATAATGCGATCACCATAGGATTTTGAAATTTTCTTTGCTTCAAGCACCAATTGCCCAGAATCATGACTTTTTGCTGCTGTCAAAAGTGCATTTCCTGGCTGCCCTTTATAGGTTTGATGACGCTGTCTTAAGTCTTTTAATTCGCCTAAGCGCCGTACATTACGCTTACGCCGTGCGCTCACGCCATAACGCAACCATTGCTCTTCACGAGCAATTTGGCGCCCCAATTTATGCTGTTCGATGGCTTCTTCTTCCAGTGCTTTATCACGCCAATTTTCAAACTCAGAAAAACGCTTTTCCAGTCTTTTGGTTGTGCCACGATCAAGCCATACCGTTGACCGCGTAACATTTTCTAAAAATCGCCGATCATGGGAAATCACCACAATCGCTGAACGCAAAGAAGCCAAAACAGCTTCCAGCCATTCAATGGTTGGTAAATCAAGATGATTGGTTGGTTCATCTAAGAACAAAATATCGGGTTTTGCAGCAATGGCCCGTAACAATGAAACACGCCGCTTTTCGCCTCCCGAAAGCGTTTCCAATTTTTCCGTCCCAGAAAACCCTAAATTTGTGCGAAGCGTATTAATCCACTGAACATCAGATATATCATCCAGCCCCGCTTCCATATAAGCATTAATATCTTCAAATCCTGAACAATCCGGATTTTGTGAGACATAACGGAGCGTTACTCGCGGGTGGCGAAAAATTTCGCCACCATGAGGTTCTAATATTCCTGCGGCAATTTTTAATAAGGTTGATTTTCCACAACCATTACGGCCAACCAACGCAATACGCGCCCCCTGCTCAACCGATAAAGAAGCTTGATTGAGCAAAGGCGTTTTTCCAAAATTTAAGAAAATGCGGTCAAGCCGCAGAAGCGGCACCGCCATTAACGAACGCGGCGCGGACAAGGTGCTTGATACATCACCCCTCTTGCATCACGGTAAGCACACAATTGCCGTACAGGAACTCTTTGTCTACAAGGTGCTTGGTAAACATGCCCTCTACGACCACGATACGTGCACAATTGTGATGCCTGTCTTTGTTGTTTTCTTTGATTTGCAGCTGCACCTGTTACTGTTCCAGCCAAAGCACCAAATGCTGCACCGGTAAGTGCTGCTCCAGGCGTACTTCCAGCAATAGCAGTTCCAGCCAAAGCACCGATTGCTGCTCCTCCTACGCCGTAACGTGCAACGCGTTCATCATTTGTAGTACAAGCGACTGAACTGAAACCAATGGCTGCAACAACGGCCACTTTAAAAATTGATTTTAACATATCAAAACCTTTCCTTCTCAAGATCAATACATATATCGTTTATGTCGGCACTTCATCACTAGGCCCCCCCCTGCCTTATTCAAAATATATTGGAAGAGCTTTATGGAATAGGTACAGACACTAGCAATATAGCTTTTCCAGAACCTAAATGGCAAGAAAAGGTTCCACAAATACGGTTAGAAAGTGTTAAAGAAGAGCCAAATGACACATTTTTGTCACAAATTGGCCATTTTACTCCCTTAAGCGTTAAACCTTTTAAATCAGAAAAACCGATAAGACTAAACAAACACCCTTTAGGCAAATCATATGAACAAGGCTTTGGCAAAACCGGCCAACCTTCTTCCAAACCGCTTGTCAACAACACTGAAATACCCCTTTCAGCCATCATCAACGCTTGCGTCATATGAGAAAGGCTATGATCACTTCGCTCCCCTCCCAAAGCACCGCATAAAATAAGCTTTTTAGCACCCTTTTGCAGCGCTCTTTCACATGCCAGAGCACTATCTGTCATATCTTTATCAGAGGGAAAAACTTCACGCGGAACATGATTATATTGGCGGATTAAATTCTCATCTGATGAATCAAAATCTCCTAACCACAACTCAGGCGTTACATTAAGCGTTGCCGCATGACGCATACCACCATCCGCAGCAATCACCCGACTGTTTTGAATTTGATTAAGCAAACGATCAGTGATATGAACATCCCCATTTAATAATATCGTAAATGTTGTCATGCCATACTTTGCCTTTCACAAAATTTTCTTTACAGTGCATCTTTTTATAAGTGAGAGTCATTTTTTATAAACAAAAAGCATGATATAGCCAAACGAATCCTTATCCCTAATGCCTTTCTTAAAGAAACATACGATACAAAGATACAAATGCAATTTGCCAAATTACTCCGCAGAAATAATGTGCACCATGGTCCAACGCACCCCATTTTTCACCGCAATTTTCTTTTTCGCTCTTGCCTGTATAAAGCAACTTTCATAAGTCTAACGTTTCTCCTTTCGGCTTGTCATACACCACTTTCTCAAAATGATAGGCTTTCTTCCACTTCTTCTAAAACGATCAAACGTACCAACAACCACAATATCTATGTCACATTAAGCGCTCTGCAACACCCACGTATTTTGCAAATGTATGGTGGCGCTTATCATGATGCAAAACTTGAACACCTTTTAGCAAAGATTGTCCGTAAACTGGCAGTTGCATCACATAGTTCTCATCAAAGCTATTCTGTAACAATTTTAAACTCAGAAACTATCAATGCTTTTGCGCTCCCCAACGGCTCGATCTACATCACTCGTGGTATGCTGGCATTAGCCAATGATTCTTCAGAAGTTGCAGCCATTTTAGCCCATGAGATAGCACATATCAGAGCCAATCATGGCATTTTACGCCTGCAAAAAGAAGCCCAATTAAAGATGACCAATCACATGTCTTCACGTCTTCTTTCTTCTATTGGCAAAAAACTTCATAACCCTATGCAAAACAAGCAACAACTCGCGCAATTTTCCCGCAATCAAGAGCTGGAAGCTGACTCCCTTGCGCTCGAAATGCTCCAACAATCAGGATATGATCCTTTTGCTTCACCACGCTTTCTTCAAACAATGGAAGCCTATAGTGCTTTTCGTAATATCTCTGGCACCCAAAATGCCTCTCTAGATTTTTTAGCCTCCCACCCAACTACCCCTCAACGCATTCGGCTTGCGATAGAAAAAGCGCGTAAAATCAGTAAAGGGAATAGTAAAATATCCGATCATGATTCTTTTCTCAAAAGCATTGATGGCATAATTTTTGGAGGAGGCTTTTATACAGGTTTTGTACGAGGCAACCAATTTATTCACCCACAATTGCGCATAGCTTTTTCTGTTCCAAACAATTTTACAATAGAACATTCAGCACACACTGTTTGGGCCAGTGGACCAGATAAAATTGCGATTCGTTTTGATGCTATTCCACATCCTGCTGAAATATCTGCGAGTGATTATTTGAAAAGCGGCTGGATTATCGGTCTAGATCAATCATCTATCCGCCCCATCACAATTCAAGGGCTCCCCAATCAAGAATTTATGCGCCAAGAATCCCAAAGCCAAAGTTTACTTGGAGCGCGGGCCTATGCTACCAATGATCAATGGCAATTTGATGTGGTTGTCATTCCATTCAACAACCACATCTTTCGTTTTTTGACGGCCGCTCCATATAATTCTCGAAATTTTGCAGAGGTTGCCCAAAAAACGCTACAAAGCTTTCATTCTCTTTCATCTTCACAGTTAAAAAAATTGCAGCCCTTAAAAATCCGTGTTGTCCGTGTTAAACAAGGAGAAACCGTTGCCAATCTTGCAGATAAAATGCAATACACACCATATAAAGAAAAACTCTTTCGCATCCTCAACGCCCTCTCACCAACGCAAACTTTACCCGCAGGTACAAAAGTGAAAATTATTACAGAATAAGCCTTTCTTCTCATCCGTTACAGTTTTGATTCTTTTCTGCCTGTATCACGCCCTCCCCCTTAAAGCATATTCGAAAATAAAGAGGAACACTTTAAAATCCAACTTCATCATGCCTTTATAGGTCTCCGTTTGATATATATATTTCCTCCAACTAACAGCCCCCTATCTTCCTCTGTTTATCAGTAGCGCCCCCAAGGAGGCATATTCCTAAACAAATATGAACACCCCCTAAAACTGACTTTATCATATTCTCATATGCCCCCACTTAATACATTCTCTTTCCTCCCCCCCAAAGCCTTTCACTGCTTATATATCGTAAGCGTCTTCTGAATGAACCGTAAGGAGAGCAGAGCGCAATTTTTGCAAAGCCCTAGCTTCAATTTGACGCACGCGCTCTTTCGAGATTCCTAACTTTTCACCTAAAACTTCGAGAGTCGCCCCCTCTTCATTTAAGCGACGAAAGCGAATAATTTCCAACTCCCGTTCGTTGAGAATTTGCAACGCATCGTAAAGCCATTGTGTACGCCGTTGACCATCAATGACTTGCTCAATTAAAGCATCAGGAAGAGGACTCTCATCCACCAAAACATCCATCTTAGCAATGGGATTATCACTGTTCTCAGAAACAGAAACACTCAAGGAATTATCAGAACTGGAAAAACGAAAATCCATCGTTTCAACATCGCGCACGGAAACACCGAGTTTTTCAGCGATTGTGCGAAAAATATCCTGTTTTGACAAAGCACTATCATCTTGTATCAGTTTTGCACGCAAACGCCGAAGATTAAAGAAAAGTGCTTTTTGCGAAGAACTCGTTCCCCCTCGAACGATTGACCAATTTCGCAAAATATAATCTTGAATAGAAGCGCGTATCCACCACGTTGCATATGTTGAAAAACGCACTTCCCGATCAGGTTCAAAACGTGCAGCTGCTTCCAATAGTCCCACATACCCTTCTTGTACCAAATCCCCCAATGGCATTTTGAAACGTTTAAAGCGATTAGCAATAGCAATCACTAAACGCATATGAGCCGCTGCAATTTGATGCATGGCATCATCATCACGTTTGTCTTTCCACCGCAGAGCCAAATCATGCTCTTTTTGTCGTTCAAGATAAGGTGCTTGCATAGCAGAACGCATCATATTACGTCCTAAGCTTTTGTCTGCATCGCTATAATTTTTGCTGCTTTTATAAACAGCATTTGAAAGATTACCCATAATAACCCCTTGCGATTAAAATTATCAAAATTGATTTGGCAACGACATCATTGTTCTTCGCTTAAAAAGAACGCAAAAGTTGTTAACTTCTGTGACCACTACTTTAACGTGTAATTTTATAATCGCAATTGTTTTTTTACTGTCATGGTAAAACTTCTTGACATAAGACACAATTTCACCTGCAAAATGCCTTTACAATATGCCTTTTAGCCTATGAAATATTTGAAAAAACTTTCTCTTCACTTTTCATGACAAAACAGCAAAAAAATAAAGTGATCATGCAAAAGAAATGCCGTTTTTTGATAACCGGTTCCGTTTCCTTTTAAATTGAAGAATTTATTTATGCTTTTAGCTTTACAATACAACTAATAAGTGTAATTTGCAAATATAAAGCATCCAAACTGAATGAAAACTGAATGAAAAAAGAATCATTCAAGTTTTAAAGGCGCAAAGAAACAGCAAAAAATGACAAGAGTGATTGAAGCAAACGCAACAAACGTGTTAAAGAAAGAGCACCATTATGAAATTGTCGCAAAAAGCTTTTGACCAGTGTCACACTGAGAAAGAAAATGATCATGGATAGCAAGATTGTTCAACAGAATGAGATTCTTCAAGATGATATTCTCATTGAAAAACACGGAAGGGGTAAATTTGAAGGTTTTCGTTTTTATGCCAACAAAAACAGTACCGATCAAATAGCTGAGAAGCAAATTTCAACAGAGAATGAGAATTTGATTCTTGCTTTTTCCAAACGCGCGACACGTTTTTGTGCTTCTGCAAATGGAGATTTTACCCTCAGTTCTGATGGAATTGTGCGCTGGATTGGTCAACCCGTAGGACAACTTGTAGCAACAGAAGATTTTTTTAAACCAAAACTGATTGTTTTAGCAGATGAACAACTCACGGGAGAATCCCGCAATAACGTTGTGAAACGATTAGAACGCTTTGTCACCTTTCATTTTGAAACGACTTTAAAACCCCTGTTTGATTTGCGCAATGCTGATAATTTAACGGATTCAACAAACAGTCTTGCTTTACAACTTTTTAACTCTTTAGGGATTTTACCACGCCGCGAAGTCTTAGACATTGTCAAAAACCTTGCGCAAGAATCACGTGCCGTTCTTCGGCGTCTAGGCGTGCGTTTTGGCGCTTTTCATATCTATGTTGCCGGAATGCTTAAACCTGCTCCGGTTCAAGCCATTACTCTCCTGTGGAATCTTCAAAATGCGGGACAAGATCAAACTGGTTTGGGTGAAGTTTTTTCAGCATTATCTGCTGGTCGAACCTCTTTAATTGTTGACCCTACCTATAACCGCCAATTTTATCAATTAGCCGGCTACCGAATCTTAGGACAACGTGCTGTACGGATTGATATTTTAGAACGTCTTGCCAATCTCATCCGTCCCGCACTTCATTGGAAACAAGGAAGTGATCCTAAACCCGATGGAGCCTATGATGGCAAAAGTTTTTTTGTTACACCAGCCATGATGTCCATTCTTGGGGCCAATGGAAACGATATGGAAGAAATCCTCAAAGGACTTGGTTATCAATCGTACAGCATAAGCAATACTGTTTTTGAACAAAATCTCTTTGCACACCAAGCCTCTTCCCCTGTCAATAGGGCAATGCAAGATGTTCCTGCAGCAGAATGCGTTGGAAGTCAATGGCAAACAGTAAGCGATTTAGAAACAACACGAGAAGAAAAAAATACCTCATTCCCAAACACTTCATCCTCTGGTATTGAAAAACATCTCCATAAAACCAATCGTTTACCAGCAGCTGAACCTGTTGGGAATTTTGCCAAATCCCCTCGCTCTACAGAAGAAGATAAAGTTATTTTGTTATGGCATTATAAGCATCAATTTCCCCACCATGCACAAAAAACACGTGATAAATTAGGAAATAAGTGGCAAAATAAATCGAAGAACGCTGTAAAAAAAGCGGAATACAAAAATGAAAATTCCCCTCAAGAAGCACCATCACAAGCAAAACGCTCTCATAAGTTCCACAAATCCCAAGGGAAACATGCAAATCATAAGCCCTTTCAAAAAGAAAAGCGCCTTAATCCTGATTCACCTTTTGCGAAACTAGCTGTACTACGCGATCAACTCACCAATCATAAAAACACGCACACACTTTCCTCTAAAGAGAATTAAAGTAACAAATGGAGTTTGATCTTGACCCACGTAGTAACCGACAACTGCATTCACTGCAAATATACGGATTGCGTTGAAGTCTGCCCAGTTGATTGTTTTTATGAAGGGGAAAATATGCTTGTTATTCACCCCGATGAATGCATCGATTGTGGTGTTTGCGTGCCAGAATGCCCAGCAGAAGCGATTTTACCTGATACAGAACCAGGATTAGAAAAGTGGTTAGAACTCAATCTTCATTATGCAAACAAATGGCCTAATCTAACCACCAAAAAAGATCCTCTTCCTCAAGCAAAAGAAATGGATGGTGTTCCAAATAAATTAGAAAAGTATTTTTCAGAAAATCCAGGAAGTGGCGAAGAGTAATGATAAAGTGTACACTCTCCTCCTTCAACGATTGAAAGACTTCTCTTGTAAAAATAAAAAATCCTTAAGCGAAATGATTGATTCTTTTAAATTTTGATGTTAGTGTTATTTTAACATGATCATCTTTCTAAGTATTTTTCTTTGCTTGTTATAGTAAAGCGGTGTATTTTTTTTTGATTTAAAAGTACTCGGCTTTTATGCTCACTTAATTGGTACAATATACTTGGTTAAAGAAAACTCAACCCTCAGGTTTATAACCTGTTTTCCGATACATTTGTTGATCATAAGGGAGTAAACTAAAATATGGCATCCCAACATGGAACGTCTTCCAAGACCAAAGAATTTGCAACCTCTGAATATATCGTCTACCCTACGCATGGAGTAGGACAAATTATAGCGATTGAAGATCAAGAAGTTGCAGGACATAAATTAAAACTTTTTGTCATTCATTTCGCGAAAGATAAGATGGATGTCAAAGTCCCCATTGCAAAAGCCCTTTCCGTTGGAATGCGTAAATTATCTGCTAGTGATTCTGTCGAACGTGCCTTAAAAGTTTTACGTGGAAAAGCACGCGTTAAACGGACCATGTGGTCACGTCGTGCACAAGAATATGATGCTAAAATCAACTCAGGAGATCTTATTTGTATCGCCGAAGTGGTCCGTGATCTTTTCCGCTCTAATCTACAGCCTGAACAATCTTACTCTGAGCGCCAACTTTATACAGCTGCTCTTGAAAGAATGGCCCGTGAAATTGCGGTTATCAATAGTCTTTCTGAAACAGAAGCTATCAATCTCATAGAGATGCATCTCTCCAACAAGCCGGAACGCGAGTTTAAAACTGAGAGAGAAGAAACAGATGAAAACAGTAAAGCTGTCTACGCTGCATAATACACTCTTTCATCATAATGATGATATTTCGATAAAACCAGCGAAAAGCTGGTTTTATTTTTTAACATCCTCTCTGCCCTTAAGGACAAAGTTTCTTAACCAGCGCCAATCTATAAACAATCTAACTTTTCGACAAATTCCTCTTCCTCATTTTCTTTCTTCATAGATAACAAACTGATTAATCATCATAATCTAGCATTATTCATATTAAATTAGAATCTTGAATATGGTAAGATTACTCATTTCAAATTTCTCTCATGTTGAATTAATCAAATCACTTGCTTGTCAATCACAAGCGGAGCTGATCTGTGGGTAAAAACTGTACAAAAAGAGCGAGACACTGTCTCAAGCACCAAAGGATATACCAACATTGGAATCTGGCAAGATGTGTAAGGCTGCAGGCTTGCTTTTTTATTAAGCGTAAAGATCATAGTGCCGTTTATACACTACACCGAAACTTTACCATTTACCCCCTTCTACAAAACCATTGGAACATTCAAAAACACCGTCATAAAATGGATGCCACAAATATTGAAAAATATTCCTTTTAAAAAAAGCGTGACAGTACAACATAAGCATATTTTGTCTTGGGCACTCTATTTTGCATGAGAAGCATTCCCCCCATTAAAAAACGCGATAAAAAAAGCATGAACTAAAACCATCATCTCCATTCTGTAAAAGGCATTCCAAATACTTTTGAAAGCTGTAAAATTAACTTAAAAAATAACAATAAAAATGAACGTTAGCATTGCCCCTTTCAATTTCATATTTTTCCAAAATGAGGTTTCTTATTTCAGAGATTACGAAATATATGCAATATTCTTACTCCAATCGGACACAAAAAATCTAGAACGATTCATAGAACTCTTAAAAGTCTCAATCTCTATTTTAAACAGACCGCTAAAGATTGGATATTCTCAGCAGGAATTGTCCAGTTATCATCTTCAATCTGATCTTCACGAATATGACGCAAAGGATTAGTACGAACGCCTGTCAGGATAAGCAAACGCAAAGCCAGTCGTGTTATGTTTTGTGTTTTACAGAGTAACTGATAAAAGGCAGGAACATCTTTCCAATCCATGGCTAGTCTATTAATAGTTTTATAGCGTTGCTTACCTTAAGAGTGCGCGTGCTTTTTTTGCTTGTAAATCAACATCCAAACCCAAAGCAACCGCATGCTTAAGACAACGATTAAGACGCTTCAGTGCTTTATCTGCTGTTGCAGCTTTTGCATGCCAAATAGAGGCAAGGGTATTGCGTATCTCTGTTTGCGTAATCTCTGAAACGGGTAGACAGCCTAATTTGGGGAGAATATGGAGGCGTAAATGTAAAAACCAATTACAAGCTTCACCATCATTTTTTAATTCAGCTTTACGGCTTTCAAAAGCATCTAGAGCAATGTTTTTTAAATAATGGAGATTACGCATTGCCTCACACTTTTGTTTATCGCGTTCTTTAATGGGGTCACGCCCCTCACGTAAAACAGCACCCCACCCAATTGCCAATTCACGGACTTGTTTAAAGAAACATCTCGCAACGCTCCCAAGCCCATTTCGCGGCCCCCGTGAAAGGTATAACGGTAAATCCATTGACCACCCCCATCTCTTACGTTTGTGAAGAAGCAAGCCGGTACCATCATTATATTTTCCAGCTCGTGGGTGTTACGACAGCCCTTGGCTCTTAAGACGATTCATAAGAACCATTTCTAGTCCTTTCTTATACAAATTTTATCCACACACTCATCCCACTTGTGACGTGCAAACGAGTGGTTTTGATTGATTCTAGATAGAGAGATTTGAAATAAGTGAATCTTACGTTATTCGGGGTTCTAATTCAATATGAAAAACAATGAATTATATATATAAATCAATATGTTGTCTAGTGATGAACAGATAACAAAAAAATCATAAACTTAGGTAAGAAACACTATAAAATCATTCATAAACCAGCTATGAACTGGAGAATCGTACCGGCTTTGATAAAATACTTTGCTCACCCCCACACATAACATATCTGGTTTTAAGTTTACTTATTTTTACAAGCTGTTCGCAACAAATCCCTTATATTCACAAAAATACGAAAAATATATGGACAATTCTTAGTTCAAAAATATGAAAAGACAGCGTGATATTCATAGAAAAGTCTCATGCACTTTTATCATAAAAAGCACTAAAGATTATTGAATGTGTACAACTTCTGTCTTGTAACGGTTTTCTCTTTTCTGCTCATAAGAAAGCACGCTGGCATCAGCATACACTTAACCCCAATGTTACAACAATTCTTACATTTGAAAATATTCATTATAAACATTTTTCCTTTTTTATAGAGTTTTCACCCACATGCCAGCCCCACTTGTGACCGAAAAGCAAGTGATTGTCATTGATTCAACATGGGGAAAAATTTGAAATGAGAAAATCCTACGATAGAGCTTCCATTCAAGGCGCAAAACAACAAATGATCTTTATAAATCAATGTGATGTCGATCTCTATTTTTTTAAGGAGAATCACATGTCACAATATAAGTCTATAGACAAACCATTGCCTTAAATATTCTCATAACAAACACCGGAAAACACCGGTATGCTTAAATCCTTACATAGATCAACCGCCTTAAACGATGATATTTTACGGTCTAATAGGATTCTCTCTATAGTCAATAAAGATTAAGTGCGATACAAAATGATTCTATTACTGAGCTAACTTATATCAATACCCAAGCTCTTAACGAAGTCATCATAAAAGACACTGATACAAGCAATCCCTTATAGCCTCTCAAGAAAACAAGAAAATCATCTCCCACAATAGAATCATTTCTCTACAGCAAAACTTTATCCCACACATGTTCTCAAGAAAAAGTGAAAAACGCATCTTACCCAATGCATTCACTAATGAAATAAAAGAAGTTCACCACTGGAAAAGAAAGAAAACGCTAAAGTTTTAACCACTAAAACAGAACGCCCACGATACATTCCCTGTTCCACATCGATAGAAGACGACGCAAGGGAACCTCAACATTCATCTTAAAGCGAAAATGCACGCCCCAAGCGTGCATTGATCGATGAAATAAAAGAAGTTGACCTCTGGAAAAGAAAGAAAACGCTCAGTCTTTAACCACTAAAACGGAACGCCCACGATACATTCCCGTTTTCAAATCAATGTGATGAGGACGACGTAATTCACCAGAATTTTTATCTTCGATATAAGTCGGCGCCTTCAGAGCATCAGCCGAACGGCGCATGCCCCTCTTCGCTGGAGAGGTTTTTCGTTTAGGTACAGCCATAAAAAGACACTCCAAATCCATTAAAACAGAAAAAGCAATGTCAAAAATGACAATGCTTCATTTAAAATACCATAAAATTTGAGTATATTATACACTGATAAAAAAGAAGAGGCAATGTCAAAATGATCCTCCTCTTACCAAAAATGACCTTCCTGTTATCAAAAATGGTGTCACAATAATCAAATGAATATCAAAAACACTGCAAAATTTAAGAATTTTATACACCAATGAAAGCTTTTTTATAAGCCCTTCATTCAATTTTTATTTGGTTTAAAAAGGGATTTGCGCATACAGTAGAGATACAGATAAAAAGAGAAGTTGATTTTTAATAAAAAACGACGCCAATTTATGAAAACAAGAAAAAGCAACAACCTTTCTCTTTAAACTTCATAATTTCATTTTTGTAAAAACAAAGGAAGCAAGAATGCACGAATTTACCACCCTTCTTGCAAAACATGGAAATACCGTTGAAAAGCGGCTTGATACCCTGTTAAGTGATCAAATCCAAACTGGTGAAATTTCACGCCCTAAAAATTTAATCAAAGCCATGCGCTATGGTGTGCTGAACGGTGGAAAACGCTTGCGTCCTTTTCTTGTAATTCAAAGTGCTGCACTTTTTGATGTCCCTGTAGAACATTCTCTTGATGTTGCGTGTGCCTTAGAATGTATCCATTGTTATTCGCTCATTCATGATGATCTTCCCGCTATGGATAACGATATACTCCGGCGTGGAAAACCCACTGTCCATGTAGCATTTGATGAAGCAACAGCAATTCTAGCAGGCAATGCCCTCTTAACATTTGCCTTTGAAATCATTGCCCATAAAGCTAGTAATCTATCTACAGATATTAGAATCAAGCTGATCACGTCTCTTGCACAATCGGCAGGACTTGGCGGTATGTTAGGTGGACAAATGCTGGACCTTGAAGCTGAAAAAAGACCGCAAGAAAGTACTGACATCATCACTCTACAACACATGAAAACAGCAGCCCTGATAAGCTTTGCTTGCCAAGCAGGTGCCATCATTGGCAATGCATCTAAAGAATTAACTGAAAAACTTACTGATTTTGGGACCTATCTTGGTTTAGCCTTTCAATTAACCGATGACCTTCTTGATGTCACTGCCAACACGCAAACCCTAGGAAAAACGGCTGGAAAAGATGAAACGGCACAAAAAGCCACTTTTGTTCATCTTTACGGCATTAAAGAAACCCAAAAAAAGCGAGATACACTCATCAGTAAAGCAGAAGCATTCTTACATCCTTTTGGCGCTAAAGCACTCCCCCTCCAACAAGCAGCACACTTTAGTGCAATACGCCAAAATTAAACTTCATCCGCCCTATTGTACATAGTGTACACCATCATATTTATTGAATGCATAATAGATTTTTCAAAGAAACATTACCATTAATCTCCATTATAGTCCTTATCATGAAATGGGTGCGACAAATCTTAAGAGGAATTTCATTAAAACAAGCCGCGTAAATTTATAACACAAATGCATTCTGGGTATCCTATTTTGCATAAAAAATGCCTTCCATTAAAGACTGAAAGAAACAAAAACGGTAAAGCAATGCGTAATATTCAGGCTTTAAAAGATATTACAGTGGATGCTTTAAAGCCGAATAAAAAACAACCGGAAAGAGGAAAACTCATTTTCTCCTTTATATCTTTAATCTTCTAACGATAAGGCAAAAAATAAACAGAATAAGTATAAAACCAGGCATTTTATAAACCCGCAAAAAACAATAAAAATGCCGATTGGCTTTGTAGCCTTATCAAAGTCATCTGTTGTTTATTGCCAACCCTAGGAGTACACTGCCCTCAGTAAAGAGTCGTAATTTTTATGCCTTTCCACGCTATCTTGTTGTAAAAGATCAAATATGGTCACATTCTGTAAATTCACTCGTGTATTACTTGCTCTCTAAAAACACTTTTACAAAAGTGCTCGTTGTTTAGTTTAGGCATCATTTTTTTGAAGCTCGTATTTAAAATATCAGAAAAAAATGAATATAATGGCTATTTTGATTTTTATGCCACCCTCAAAGAACAAAGTCTTTTAATCCAATCTGCTCTGTAAACAGTCTAGTGTCCTACCGAGTAGGTTTCTCTCGTTTTCCACGCATGCGATTCACTTAAACTAAAGACGCAATAAACAAGACTTAAGAATATTCACCATACACTTCTTAAAATACTTAATGTATCAAACAAGATACCTTCACCACCCCTCAAATGACAGTATGTTACGGCATAACAGGATAAATAAAGCCATTAATTTCAATAGAACGAAAGACCAAAAAAATATTATTACCGATCTCTCTTTTCTTAGCAAGAAATATATAATACATTGATTTATAATGATAATTTGCGGTTTTTAACTTGAATAAGAACCCTGAATACCGTAAGATTCTCTCATTTCAAATCTGTGTATGTTAAATCAATCAAAATCACTTGCTTGCACGTCACAAGCGGGAAAAGCCGTGTGGGGCAAAACATCAAAGAAAAGACTAAAAACTGCCTCTTATGAACCGTCTTAAAAGCCAAGGGCTGTCCGCAACATTAGGGGCTAGCAAAGTGAATAATTGTGTCGGCATGCTCCTTCAAAAGCAGAAACATTTTTATTTACAAAAGTGTGTAATAACTTCAATTGAATAATAATCATGATCACTGTACAACTTTAATTCATCACGCTCTTTATCTCGTTTATTCAATTCATCACATAAAAAGAAAATTGATAAGATTAAACAGAGAATGATCATTGCAACAGAAAGATAAAAAAAGTCCTTATTATTATATATAATAGCGCAATCTAATTTGTGATAAGTAGTTTTTTCAATCCAAGTGCAAATTTCCTCCTTTAAATGCAATTTTCTTATTAAGATGAAAAGCATCATTGTAAGTGAACCTATGCCTGTTGTAAAAGCTGGAAAATATGTCCACCTTTTGAAGCCATAATAAAAAAACATGCAACATGGCCAAGAAAATGCCGCGATTATCAAGAGTATTATAGCCATTGAATATCCTTCGAGAGAATTTTTCTCATTATCCATTCAATGTCATTTGTAAATTCTTCTTGGTTTCATCATGTCATATATCGTGTTTAGCTCTATGCAAAAACGCGCTATTTGTTTAACATTTTCATCATCACCGGTCCTCATACTCGACACGAGATCAATCATTTGTGTTTTGAAACTCATGCCATTTTCACTTGAAGAATTAAGAAACTTTTTCGCGTAATCAATCATGGGGTCGGTAGCATTCATAGACATATTATAGGCCCAAATAAAATCGTTTTCTCTCTAGTTATAGTCATTACGCAAACTGCTTATGACATTGAGTAACATATCTGCTGATATCCATTCATTATAATCACCACGCAATAAATTAACAAAACGTCCACATAAAACAATCAGTATGTGACGATGCCGTATAATGTCAAACTTTGGTACGATATTCTGATAGCCATGGCTGTATACAAATTTTTTTGCTTGTTCATGCTTTTGAAAATGTTCAAAAGCGCCGTAATTTTCACTGATATATTTTTCGTAAAGTCTATCGTACTGTTCTAGACTATCCACGCGCGTACATCCCAACAACACAGATACAAAAAAAGAGTTATCAATGTTACAACACGCGTTATGGATAACGATTTCATCGCTTTACCTTTTAATGACCATAATTTGTACGGCTTAACAGATTCCTATCAAATATATCAATATATGCTGTTTTCTTGTGGCTTATTTGTAGCAAATTGTACTCAACAATATTTCTGTACTTGGTTTTATTCCCTCTCAAAGAGGGGAGATATCATTCAAAGTTTCCATAGATAAGTTTATTATCTGGATCAGAAATTTTCTAACATCAGAAAATACAGAGCTAACGCCACAATCAAAGAGAAAATACTCAAAAACGAGAATGAACAACGTAAAAAAATTATCTCAACAAGATAATTGATATTTTAAAGAAAACAGCAATAAAACGCGTTAAATATATCAACAATAAAATCAGTCATGAGGAAAGCCTATTTGAACAGGCTATAAATTGTCCGACTGCTTAAATTAGCTCTAATGAGATAAAGTGTTACCAGCAAGGAACCAATAAAAACGGGAAAACTGCTCTATCACCATTCCTTAATAAGCATATAATCTGGCACAATCATTTTCTTTATCAGCGTCCAATCTTATCAGCAACTCTTTGTGCAATATTCATGAGCAGCATTTTTATTTCCTTTTTAACGATTATTATGCCAAGCCCACTTATAATGTACAAGCAGATGACTTTGATTACTTCAACATACATAGATTTGAAATAAGAGTAACTGACACTATTCAGTCTTTCTCATTCAACATGCAAAAACAACGATGCGCCTTAATAAATCAAAGCCTTGCCCCACTATGAAACCCTATAAAACACGTATCGTAATAAGTTAATATTCTCACTGAACTTTTTTGAGAGTTCCTTCTAAAAAAAATACTGCTAACAAGTAAATCAATAAATAAATAGCAAAAATATAAACGAGTGAGAAAAAGCCAAATATATTGACCATATACGCACTCATGTAAAAAAATACCAATAAGCTAAATCTCCCAACAGTTGACAAGAAAGATTCATATGTAGCCCTGAAATAATCACTAATACTATCATGCAAAACAACTTCTACACGAAGATATGTATACTTAATGAGATAAAAAATCATACAGACTAAAATGACAGCCATTTCTTTTCTTGGTTCAAAGAAAGCAACGGTAAAAATCAGTGAAGCCGAAAGAAACAACAGTAAAATAAAATTCACTCTTTCACTTAGTTTTGTAAAGAGAAGACTAGCCAAGAGCTGAGAGAACAATATAAGTGAAAATGTCACACCAAGATCAAAATAAGTGACATTAATATTATGATCTTTAAATATCCACTGCCAATACTGCGAGAATATATTGAAAAAGATCAATGAAAAATAAAAGCATAAAGAGATATAAGGAACTTTAATAAAAATAGACAACATCTCCTTAGCTTCACAAATGAGAGAATTCACTTTATTTGGTTTTTTCTCCCCCTTCAAGTCATCAAGAAAAAACAAACCAAATAGTGTCGTCATCAACATTAAAAACGCCGCGATATACCATATATATTGGCTAGAATAATCAGCAAAATATGCCCCGATTAAACTGAATATAAACATGCCGATGTAATTATATTGAGAGCTGGAACCAAGCACTTTTTTAGTAGATGTCAATTTTTCTTTTGCATATTGAACAAGTAAAGCATTATAGGCCCCCGCAATCAATGTCAGCGATAAGGCATTAAAAGTTTCTGCCAAAAGAAAACCATAAAAGCTTGTAGAAAATCCCATGAGAAAGAGCCATGTGGCAGCAAAAGCCGCTGCCAAAACGATCGATATTTTATAACTTTTTCGATCAGCAAAATATCCCAGAGGAATATCTGTAACCATCATAATAAAAGCCTGAAACGACTTAATGACACCAATATCAATAAGCGTTAAGCCTTTTTCAAGCATATAAAAGACAATAAAGGCGCCAGTTAAAATCCTTATACCATTAAATAAAAAGCCAAACGCTAATATACTTGTCATGCACTCCCCCAATAACGCCAACAAAGGCACCCGTATACATCATTTTATATCCATATAAAAGCTTACATTTTACGACAAATAGGACTATAATCGCTATAAGGATTTCCAATCCTATCAATTTGATACCCCAAAAAATGCTGGGAAAATGCCTGAAAAATCAATAAACAATGTTCTTTCTATAATTTGATATTTGAAGAATCCGTTAAATATTTTACTGTCTCAAGAGCAGCCAAAAACCAGCAACAACATTTACGGATCCATTTAAAGTATTCATATCGTTTTGCTTAATAGTCTTAACACACTCAAACTCATTAATATCCTTCATAAGCTTCTGATTCTAAAACAGGCATATCATCTGGTTTTACCTAAAATAATAAGCAACCAACAACAGTATTGACCATAGCTAAAGCAGCATACAACAGCACCCTCTTCACATTGAAGACAGCTTGTTTTAAAAAAAACGACACACCCTTTTTACTTCAACCTTATGCGATTTTTACCTCAACCTTGCCCAAAGCGTGTATGAATATAATCACTCAAAAGCGCTTCAAATTCTTCAGCAATGTGATCACCCCGCAAAGTTTTTACCTTTTGTCCCTCAATAAAAACAGGTGCCGCAGGACTTTCCCCCACTCCAGGCAAAGAGATTCCAATATCCGCATGCTTTGACTCCCCCGGTCCATTGACGATACATCCCATCACAGCAACCTTCAAGCTTTCAACGCCAGGGTATTTTTCACGCCAAACAGGCATATTTTTGTATAAATCTGCTTCAATTTTTTGCGCCAATTGTTGAAAGACCGTAGAAGTTGTGCGCCCACAACCAGGACAAGCCGCAACAACAGGCAAAAATTGGCGAAACCCCATCACTTGCAAAAGTTCTTGCCCCACCTTTACTTCTCGTGTCCGATCACCACCAGGTTTTGGTGTTAAGGAAATTCGTATCGTATCACCAATCCCTTGCTGTAATAAAATACCCAAAGCCACCGAAGAAGCAACAATGCCCTTTGTTCCCATCCCAGCTTCCGTTAATCCCAAATGAAGAGCATAATCACAACGCGCCGCCAAGGTGGTATAAACAGCAATAAGATCTTGGACATCACTCACTTTAGCAGAAAGAATAATTTTATCACGCCCCAATCCTAACTCTTCTGCTAAAGCAGCCGAAAGCAAAGCCGACTGAACAACAGTTTCCCGCATCACTTCAGCCACAGATAAGGGTTTTTCTTGCTGTGCATTTTCATCCATAAGCCGTGTTAACAACGCATTATCAAGAGAGCCCCAATTCACGCCAATGCGAATAGGTTTATGATACCGACAAGCAATCTCAATAATTTCTGCAAATTGACGATCTTTTTTTGCGCCAAAACCAACATTTCCAGGATTGATGCGATATTTTGCAAGCGCCTCAGCACACGCAGGATGCTCAGATAAAAGCTTATGACCAATATAATGAAAATCCCCCACCAATGGGATAAAAAATCCTAACCTCTCCAATCGCTCCCGTATTTTTGGTACAGCCGCCGCCGCTTCATCGCGATCAACAGTAATTCGAACCAATTGTGAACCAGCTTGCCAAAGAGCAGCTACTTGAGAAACAGTTGCATCAACATCAGCGGTATCTGTATTAGTCATTGACTGTACAACTATCGGGCTCTGCCCCCCAATAATCACATCACCAACAACAACACCAACAGATCGACGACGCTCAAGTGGTTTAGATAAAAAATAGGTCGTACTCATCAAGTCCTCAAATTTTTAAAACCTGCGCTATCAATCATTATTTACATTGACTTCCTCCGCGCTTCAAAGGACGAAAATTACACCGCCCACCAATCTTAACAGATTGCTCTCAAAAGGTTCTACCTACTAACACTGATGCAATACAATTCATAGGTAGATTCATTCTATAGACGCACCGGATAAGTTCTACTACTTCTGTTCAAGTTTATACTTCTACACTTGGTTGCTTCAAAAAGAAACTGAAACAAAACAGAGACAATACTGTATTTTTAAGTTGCATGCCGATACCTTAATCAACGTCACCACAAAACAATGTTTTACAACACAACAGATAACGCCTATCAAAGCGCAATTTTTAAAAATGCATGAAAGACATCACCAAATTAATCCAACATATTGATTTATAATAATCTATTTTTTACAAATTTGAATAGCAACCCCAAATATCGTAAGATTTCCTCATTTTAAATCTTCTTAATTGAATCAATCAATACCACTCCCTACAGCCACAAGAGAATAGATAGATAAAAACTCCTTATAAACTATTTCAAGTGCCAAAAGCTATCCCAACACTTTAAACAAACAAAAAAATGAAGACATCGCCCACCATCTTTATGAATGAATCTTACACCATTTTGTAAAAATTTTTACCTTACATCCTTAACAAACACCATCACGAAATGAACTCAAGTACATTAAGAAATGCCTCATTAAACCCAAACTTTTAATTCTCATCTCACCCACGCGCGGCATTATCAATGCAACCTTTCAATGTTCAAGCCGTTATAGCAAAACCCCAAACACCATCCCAACTGTCACACAACAATTTAACACATGAAGGAGTCAATAAATGTGTCTATTTTCACCCCATAGAAAAAATGCTAAAATTAAAAAACGTATAGCACAATTAAAAAGAGAGCTGGTCCCCGTAAATCATTGGAGTTTTCAAAATGATAGCTTTGAAAATATTTCTGAGCTGTTTAACACATGGAAACAAAAAGGCCGTCACGCACTTTATCACCTCAACGAACATGCTACAGAATTAAAGAAAAAAGCGAAAGAAAATCCTAAAAAAACCCTCGCATTAGCAGCAGGAGTCGTTTTAGTAAGCTTCTTACTGATCCGTAAAAATTAATAACACAACCAATAACCTTCCCTTTTAATGCCCGCCTTAAAACGGGCATTTTTATGGTTTACAAAATATAAACTTTACGTCTTCCTCCTAACTTTACGCCCTCACCCAAAAGGATAAGTTTCCCATCCAACCCAGTCTATAATCCAATTTTTTATCTGGCTTCCCCCTACCCCCATCTTCCAAACATGCGGTGACACCACACCTCAAAGGACAGTGTTGTGCAAAACCACAAGCAAAGCTTCCAATACTCCACCCCCCCTACTGAGTTAGTTCAAAAGAAATGGAAGTGAGTAAAGATGCATGCGCTTTAATATTCTAAGGAACATTATTTTACATCATGACATAAAAGTATAAGAAGCCTAAGAGCTTTAAAACATGTAGTATAGCAAACCAAACGAAATCTTCCAATGTAAACAACCACTTGCTATAAGTAAATGACGCAAAAATTAAACTGAAAAAACCCAAAATTTCATCCTCCAGAATCGACTCGCTGCGAAGTATCTACATAGGTAACTACGGACATGCCAGGAATGAGTTTTTCAATCCCTTCCTGCCCAGGATCTAAAGCAATCCGTACTGAAATACGTTGCGCAATTTTGATAAAATTACCAATTGTCGTATCCGTTTTTAACAATGAAAATTCTGAGCCTGTAGCAGGTGCAAAACGAACCACACGCCCTGTTAACTTTTTGTTGTTCAATGCATCAACAGAAAAAACAACCGGTTGTCCCACACGCATCTGAGAAAGTTGCGTTTCCTTATAATTAGCAATAATCCAAATATCATCAGAAATAACAGAGACCAATTGTGTCCCCGGCATAACATATTGCCCTACCCGCGCTCCAACTAATCCAATATAGCCTGTTCGAGGAGATAAAATCTTTGTGTGATCGAGATTAAGTTTTGCCAACTCAACACTCACCTTCGCTCCCGCAATTTCTGACTGTAAACTTTGCCGTTCAAGATCCAATTGTTTTTGCAATTGGCGTTTTGTTTCGAGAGCTGTCAAGAGTTGTGAAAGAGGACGAGAAACAGAACTTGCCGCATCACCAAAACCTAACTTTTTACTATCTGGAACAACATTGGAAAATGCTCGTGAACGCGCCAATTCCACCTCTGCTGTATTAATTTCGCCCTGCAAAAGCTGTGCTTGTAATTCAATACTTGCCAGTTTTGCATTTTTTGAATCGAGAACAGCCTGTGCCCGTGCAAGCTGCTGCCGAAAAAGAGAATCATCGAGCTCAAAAAGCAGCATTCCCTTTTCAACACGTTGATAATCTTGCACATAAATCCGTGCAATCACCCCAGAGATCTGTGAACTAACCAGAGTAACATTGCCCTTAATAGAAGCATTATCCGTTATTTGAATGTTACTCACAAAAGGAGGAAGCCTCCAAGCCCACAAAATCAGCAAAACACCCGTAATGCCCGATAGGAATGCAACAATCGTAGCTTTTGACCGTAATTTTTTTATCATTTTTTGCACCCCTCTTTCTATGACATTACTCTACTTTTCTAATGCACGCAAAGAGCATGACTTAACAATCATTGTGACAAGAAAAATAACGAATACAACCATTGAAATATAAAAATAAAGCCGAAAAACGTCATCATAAGCAAAAATATTTGCTGTTAACTTAAATTTCTCTATCAACATAGAAGTACCCTGCTCACTTCTCAAGCCATTGGGAACAGAAACACCATAAGAAGGCGAAAATAAAGTATTCATCTCACCAGAAATAAGCGGATCAGTAATAATAATATTTTGTGTTAAGGACTCAAAGTTCTTATGGGCAAAATAAAACTGAAGGCTGCCAAAAAAAGCCGACCCCATCAATCCCCCTGTCACTTGCGTTAGCAAAAAAACAGCAATAAAACTTAAAACGTAACGCGGTCCTCGCTCACCAGCGATCACAAACCCTTTGAAAAGAGCAGGAGGCAAAAAAAGTGCATAACTAAAACTCACCAACCCTTGGCTCAACATCATATCTTGTGGGCGCGTTAAATGGTTTACATGACTATCTAAATAAGCTCCTAACGCCAAACAACCCAAAGACAACAAATAAAAATAATCCTCACGCCCCGCCCGTAAAAAAAAGACACAAACAGCCCCCCCTAACAGAATCCCTAATGTCACCGCAAGATACATGGGCGCCATCTCACGATTGAGCAAACCAAAAAGATTAAAAAACCCTACGGGCAAATTTGACCGCTCCAATAAAAAAACATGAAAAATAAATAAAATAAAAACAGATTGGACCATTTCTTTACTGAAAATCCAACGGAGATCAATCAACGGTTTTTCTCTATTAAGCTCAATAATAATAGCAATAGCCAACGAGAAAATAGCAAGTGCGAGCCCCCAACCAATCCATGGTGCTTCATACCACCAATACAATATGCCAACAGACATGATCACAGCATTTAATCCAAGACCAAGAGCAATCAAACCATAGCTTATCCAATCTAATTTTTGAATAACCTTACTACGCACAACAGGAGTAAGAGGCAAAGTATAGATACAGACCAAGCTGATAAGAACCAACCCCATTTCCAGAGCGGAAAGACTGGAAAAACCACCATTTTCCAGCAAATCAGGAGAAATCAAACGTGATAAAGGTGCCGCTAAAGCCGCATTCATATAATTCAAACTAAGACCAACAGTAAACTTCTTTGCTGGAGCAAAAGCCTCCATCATATAAAGCAGCGCAAGCGAAGCCAAAGGAGCAGCAGCAATCCCAGCAAAAAAGCGAATAATCAATGCAGAACGCAAATCCGTAACA
Organism: Bartonella sp. AP258QHHD; assembly: GCF_042196145.1. NCBI lineage: Bacteria > Pseudomonadati > Pseudomonadota > Alphaproteobacteria > Hyphomicrobiales > Bartonellaceae > Bartonella > Bartonella sp. AP258QHHD. The sequence continues at coordinate 49,040 of NZ_JBHIPR010000019.1, read as the reverse complement.
AAGAGCTGCAACACGCAAACCAAAACAAAGCCAAGAATTGATAATTCAGCAAAAGCGCGCAGCCCAAATTGATAGCGGATTTTGATCAACATAATCGCTACACTCACATTTGGCGCCATATAAGCCGCTACCAGCCATGTCGTCTCGGCCAAAGTTGCATGAAAATCACCCGTAAGATGGACAATGTTAGACTGAACAATATTAGCCCCTAAACCATAAGCCCATTGCAAAATAAGAGAAGCAAAAATATAAACAAAGCACTTTGGCAAAGGTCCCGCAAAGACACGACCAGGATGAGGAAAAGGTTTTGCACTCCTTTTAGCAGACACAACCGTACTCTTTTTTCCGCTCATGTCATCTTTTCCTGTAACTCTGCTACGCTTCTATCAACACAGCACCATCAGCTGACAACTGCTGGAAAAAAGCCTCTATTTTATGATTGTCCTCATCACTTGTCCCTCCTTCTAACGTCGCTTGAATCTGCAAAATCTGCTGTTCTAATACATCAAAAGAAAGATTCTCTACAGCCACAACGTGCTCTACCAATAAAGAGCAGCCTGAAAAGGTAATATTTGCAACGCCCCCGCATACAACAAATAATTTTTCACCCACAGAGGTGCGAACACGAACACTGCCCAACACAATACTTGCCACCAATGGCGCATGATGCGCCATAACTGTCAAATAACCTGAGGCTGAAGGAAGAACAACAGACACTACCTGCTCTGAAAACACAATTTTTTCAGGCGATACAAGCTCAAATAAAAAATGCTCTTCTCTATTGTTTTCCACAAAAGTCTCCACAATACCCGATATAAGGACTCTCCGTTTTCTCCAACGACTCGTCCTTTTTAACGAAAAATACCCATGACAGTTTTCTCTTGAATAAGAAGCTTCTTACTAAGAAGCCTCTGCCATGAGACGCTTTCCTTTTTCAAGTGCTTCATCAATCGAACCAACCATATAAAAAGCAGCTTCTGGCAAATCATCATAATCGCCAGCACAAAGCCCCTTAAAGCCTTTGATTGTCTCTTCCAAAGGAACGAGTTTCCCCGGTGAACCAGTAAAGGCTTCCGCAACATGGAAAGGTTGCGAAAGGAAACGTTCAATTTTACGCGCCCGCCCCACCAGCAATTTGTCATCTTCAGAAAGTTCATCCATTCCAAGAATAGCAATAATATCCTGAAGCGCTCTATAACGTTGTAAAATGGTTTGCACTTGACAAGCAACAGTGTAATGCTCTTCCCCCACAATCAATGGATCCAACATACGCGAGAAAGAGTCAAGCGGATCAACCGCTGGATAAATCCCCTTTTCCGCAATAGAGCGCGAAAGAACAGTTGTTGCATCCAAATGAGCAAAAGACGCTGCCGGCGCCGGATCCGTCAAGTCATCTGCCGGAACATAAATTGCCTGAACGGAAGTAATAGAGCCTGTTTTTGTACTAGTAATACGTTCTTGCAACGCCCCCATATCTGTTGCCAAAGTTGGCTGATACCCCACAGCAGAAGGAATACGCCCTAAAAGAGCAGACACCTCAGCTCCTGCTTGCGTGAAACGGAAAATATTATCCACAAAGAAGAGAACATCTTGTCCTTCATCACGGAAACTTTCTGCAATTGTCAATCCTGAAAGAGCCACACGCGCACGCGCTCCTGGTGGTTCATTCATTTGCCCGTAAACAAGAGCACATTTTGACCCTTCCGTTGAACCATTATTCTCTTTTGGATTCACATTCACGCGACTTTCGATCATTTCATAATAAAGATCATTTCCTTCACGTGTACGTTCTCCCACACCAGCAAATACAGAATAGCCACCATGTGCCTTTGCAATATTGTTTATAAGCTCCATAATGAGAACGGTTTTTCCAACACCAGCACCACCAAACAAGCCAATTTTACCCCCTTTAGAATAAGGGGCTAACAAATCCACGACTTTAATACCGGTGACGAGAATTTCCGAAACAGTCGATTGCTCAACATATTCAGGTGCCTCTTGGTGAATAGAACGTGTTTTGGTTGAAGCGATTGGTCCCACATTATCCACCGGTTCCCCAATCACATTCATAATACGTCCCAACGTTGCTTCTCCTACAGGAACGCTAATTTGTGTGCCTGTATCCACAACCTTTTGGCCCCGCATCAAACCATCAGTCGTATCCATAGCAATCGTACGCACAGTATTTTCACCCAAATGCTGCGCAACTTCTAATACTAAGCGATTACCTAAATTCTCTGTTTCCAAAGCGTTGAGAATATTTGGCAATTCACCTTCAAATTGCACATCAACGACAGCACCAATAATCTGCTTGATTTCACCAACAGCGCCTTTTGCATGCTCTTCTTTTTTTGCGGATGTATCTTTTTTTACAGGTGTATCTTTAGCTGCATCACGCGCAGGTACAGAGGAAGCCTTTACATCCACTTGAGATTTCGAAGCGGCTTTTTTCACGCCGGAACGAGCAGCTGGTTTCTTTTTTTCACCTTTTTCTGTTCCTTTGCTTGAGGTTACTGCTTTTACCATCAATTCTTACCTTCTCCATTTAAAGCGCTTCAGCGCCCGCAATAATTTCGATCAATTCTGTCGTAATCTGTGCTTGACGTTGACGATTATAAGCCACCGTCAATTTACTAATCATTTCACCCGCATTGCGCGATGCATTATCCATAGCTGTCATCTTGGCGCCCATTTCACCAGCAACATTTTCTAGCAAAGCCCGAAAGATTTGCACCGAAAGATTACGTGGTACAAGGGCCTCTAAAAGAGACGCAGCATCAGGTTCATATTCATAAACAATCGATTGTGAACCTTTGTTATGATCGGTTTGCTCCACAATATCTATTGCCCTAACAGTTGCTTTTGGAGCAACCATTGGAATCAAATCCAAAGCTGTTGGACGCTGATTAATTACGGAAACAAATTCAGAATAAAACAGCGTACAAACATCGAAAGCGCCTTCATTGAATAAATCAACAATCCGTTGACTAATCATCACTGCTTCTGCAAAACCAATTCGCTTTACAGCATGCAAATCGATATGATCAATTATCAAGCCTTTGTAATCACGCGATAAAATATCCGCGCCTTTTTTACCCACAGTGATAATTTTTACTATTTTATCAGCCGCCAACAATGCCTTAATCTGCTCACGTGCACGACGAGCAATTTGCACGTTAAAAGCACCACACAAACCGCGCTCAGCAGTACACACCACCAAAAGATGTACATCATCGCGCCCCGTACCACGCATAAGAGTAGGCGCATCAACACCATCTACATCAGCAGCAACACTGGTCAAAATATCAGCCATTCTCTTCGCATAAGGGCGTGCAGACTGCGCTGCCTCTTGAGCACGATGCAACCTTGCCGCTGCAACCATTTGCATAGCTTTGGTAATCTTTTGTGTTGCTTTAACCGAAGCGATACGGTCTCTAAGATCTTTTAGTGAAGCCATTCAAGCATTCCATCAATTCATCACGAGAAATTTTTTGCATAAGTATCAAGAACAGTTATCAACTTATCTTTCAGCTCATCTGTTATTTGCTTTTGCTCAGCAATTGCCTTTAAGAGATCTTGATAATCACTACGCAAAAGCACTAAAAGTCCCTGCTCAAACCGCGCAACATCAGAAACCGCCAAAGCATCAAGATAGCCATTCACACCCGCGAAAATAACCACCACCTGTTCTTCTGTTTTGAGCGGAGAAAATTGCGGCTGCTTCAACAGCTCTGTCAAACGCGCACCCCGATTTAACAGACGCTGGGTTGACGCATCCAAATCAGAGCCAAACTGCGCAAAAGCTGCCATTTCACGATATTGCGCCAATTCACCTTTAATCGAGCCAGCAACTTGCTTCATTGCCTTAATTTGTGCAGCAGAACCAACACGCGATACAGAAAGACCAACATTTACAGCAGGACGAATTCCTTGATAAAACAAATTAGTCTCTAGAAAAATTTGCCCATCAGTAATCGAAATCACATTTGTAGGAATATAGGCAGAAACATCATTTGCTTGCGTTTCAATAACCGGCAAAGCTGTCAACGACCCAGATCCATTTTCCGCATTCAACTTCGCAGCCCGCTCTAAAAGACGCGAATGCAGATAGAAAACATCTCCCGGATAAGCTTCACGACCTGGAGGACGACGCAATAAAAGAGACATTTGACGATACGCCACCGCCTGTTTTGATAAGTCATCATAACCAATCAAAGCATGTTGCCCATTATCACGGAAATACTCACCCATAGCACACCCAGCAAGAGGTGCAATAAATTGCAGTGGTGCTGGATCAGAAGCGGTCGCTGCAACAATAATAGAATATTCCAGCGCTCCACGTTCTTCTAAAACTTTAACGAATTGTGCCACCGTCGAACGTTTTTGACCGATAGCCACATAAATACAATAAACTTTGTCTTGCTCTCGTCCAGCCCCTGTCTCATGAAAAGGTTTTTGGTTTAAAAATGTATCGAGCAAAATTGCTGTTTTTCCTGTTTGGCGATCACCAATCACCAATTCACGCTGCCCCCGTCCAATAGGGATGAGTGCGTCAATCGCTTTCAATCCAGTCGACATCGGTTCATGGACAGACTGACGCGGAATAATTCCAGGAGCCTTAACATCGACACGACGACGCTCTGTTGCTTTAATGGGCCCCTTACCATCGATAGGGTTTCCCAACGCATCAACCACACGCCCAAGCAAAGCGGGACCCACAGGAACATCGACGATAGCACCTAACCGCTTTACACAATCACCTTCACGAATATCACGATCTGAGCCAAAAATGACCACACCAACATTATCAACTTCCAAATTGAGTGCCATACCACGCACACCGTTTGGAAAAGCGACCATTTCCCCTGCTTGGACATTATCCAAACCATAAACGCGAGCAATACCATCCCCTACAGAGAGAACCCAACCAATTTCTGAAACCTCAGCCTTTTGGTCAAAGTTTTTGATTTGCTCTTTTAGAATTTTTGAAATTTCAGATGGTCTAATATCCATCAGCTGACCTCTTTTTTCAATGCAAGCTTAAGTGAAGACAATTTTGTGAGAAGAGACGTATCAATTTGAGACGACCCCACACGAACGATTAATCCACCAAGAATTGTTGGATCCACAACGATGTGCAGCAAGACTTTTCCTCCAACAACACCTTCCAAAGCCTCACACAACTCTTGTCTTTGTTGAGAACTTAAGGCGCGCGCAGAAACAATTTGCGCAGTAACCTGCCTACGAGCGCGTGCAACACAATGCTGGAAAGCACGTAAAATACCAAATACAGCACTAAGCCTACGGTTTGTGGCAATAACGCGTAAAAAATTACCAATGACCTGCCCTGCATTTTTATCAGCAAATTTGATGTTTGCACAAACAGATTGCATCACCTTAATTTGCTCTTTAACTGAAAAGAATGGACTAAGCACAAAGCGTTTTAAATCCTTATGCTCCAAAACAAGCAAAAGATCCTCTACTGCCTTTTCAACCTTTTCAACGTTTCCGGCTTCTTGAACGCAATCAAAAAGCGCTTGCGCATAGCGTTGATCTACCAACGGCAGCGGTATGAGAGAAAATGAATCCGACACGAAATACCGCCTCTTTCCCTTGAGCGACTCTCTGATAGTTATCAGATGAAATGAAACAGACATTCTCAATCTTAAGAATCTTTTTCTTAAAACCTAGAACAAAAATCACTTGGTTTCTAGCATAGACATAGCCGACTCGCAACACCACAAATCGCTGCTTTTTAAAAATTTTAATAAAATATTCAAAATATTTTTGAAAAGCATTTTTTTTTAGATATACAGGATGGCATCACAGTTTTTTTATGCCTCTTTTTGACATTCTCTGAGCGATTTTTTCACTCTCTTTGATTTTTCTTCAAATGCCCTTGCCACCAAACGCTCTTGTCACCATAAAAAAACACTCCCTTTATCACCACAAGACCTTTAATGAGATGCAGCTGCGATTGAAAAAGTCTATTATTTCAAACTGATAAGAAAGAAAAAACAATGAATATCCTCCTAAAAATTAAAGAAAACATTGATCTTTTTTCTTCAAATACCCACTCCTTTTAAAAAATTTCACCAAGCAATATTTTCTTGTAAGCACACTCTTTAAATATACAAAACATTGATTTATAATGATAATATATCATTTTTCATACCGGATAAGCTTCAAATATCGACAAATTCTCTCTTTTCAAATTTTTTTATCAAAATCACGCCCTTCATTAAGCCCGCGTAGCTTCACTTTATATGGCACTATATTGCACTGATTTTAGAAGAAACATAGATCAATATCAATTTGAACGCGAATAGAATTGGGTATTTTGGGTGTACAACTAAGCATTTTCAGCCCTTATAATCCGCCTATCAAAAGAATACTGTCCCTCATACAAAAAAGAAGTAAAAGCCGAAATGATAGTGCCCTCGAAGAAGAGAGGCCCTTCTGCTGGTTCTATAACAAAGATATTTTTTCCCGTGGCTCCACTTAATGCAATGGACATGTATCATATTTTGCTGCCTGGATGCTTATTCTGAATAATATAAGAGTTCAAGTAAAGCACCTTAAGCAAAGAGACCTTCACTTTATGCGATACTGGTTTTAGAAAAAACTTTGCGGATCAATATCAATTTGAACCCGAACGGAACTGGGCATTTTGGGTGTACCGCTAAGCATTGCACGTATAAACCCTTGTATATCAAAAGAACGCTGTCCTTGCAGCAAAAGCCGAAAACGATAACGCCCCCGAACCAAAGCCAAAGGCGCTTCTGCTGGTCCCATAACCGAGATATTTTTTTCCCGTGGCGCTGCCTGACGCAATGCGCGCGCATAATATTCTGCTGCTTGGCGCTGTTGTGCAGACACAATCAAAGAGGCAAGCCGCCCATAGGGGGGCAAATGATAATGCTGACGCGCTGCAATCTCACGTGTGTAAAAATCTTCTGGCTGGCATGCAAGTAAGGCTTTGATGACCGGATGATCTGGTTGATAAGTTTGCAATAATCCTAAACTTTTCAATCCCACACGCCCTGCTCTTCCGGTAACTTGAGAAAGCAGCTGATAGGTACGTTCACTTGCGCGTAAATCGCCATTGGCAAGACCAAGGTCAGCATCAATAACGCCAACCAAAGAGAGCTTGGGAAAATGATGTCCTTTAGCGACCAACTGTGTTCCAATAATAATGTCCACATCGCCATTGGCAATGGCTTGCAATTCGCTTCGCAACTGCCCAATTCCTCCTTTAAGATCTGTTGAAAGAATCAATGATCGTGCCTGTGGAAAAAGCATTTTTGTTTCTTCTGCAATTCTTTCCACACCCGGTCCACAAGCTACAAGATGATCTAAAGTTCCACATTCAGGACAGGCTTCAGGAAGCGGTTGATGATATCCACAATGATGACATTTCAGTTGCCCTTGCGCGCGATGTTCTACCAACCAACTTGAACAATCGTTACAATGAAAACGATGTCCGCAAATTCGGCATAAAGTTAAAGGTGCATAACCACGGCGATTAAGAAAAAGAAGAGCTTGTTCACCCTTATCAAGCGTTTGTTTTAAAGCTCTTTCAAGAGCAAAGGAAATAAAGCGCCCCTTTTGCACCCCTCCTTGACGCATATCAACCACCCGCAACTGTGGAAGTGCGACTTCTTTAAAACGGGATGGTAAATGCACCTTTTGATAACGCCCTTTTAAAACATTGGCTTGGCTTTCAATCGACGGTGTGGCTGAGGATAAAATAACAGGAAAATGCTCAAAAGAGCCCCGTGCAACAGCCATATCACGCGCATGATAAAAAATGCGCTCTTCTTGTTTATAAGCGCTATCATGCTCTTCATCGACAACAATCAAGCCAAGCTCATGAAAGGGAAGAAAAAGTGCCGAACGAGCCCCCGCAACGACACGCACCCGCCCTTCTGCAACTTGCCGCCAGACGCGTTCTCTACGACGTGGCGTCAAATCAGAATGCCATTCTGCTGCCGCAGCGCCAAAGCGTGCATAAAAACGATCTAAAAACTGCTGTGTTAAAGCAATTTCCGGCAATAAAATTAAAACCTGCTTACCCCCTTTGAAGGCTTGAGCAACCGCTTCAAAATAAACTTCTGTCTTTCCAGATCCAGTCACACCATCAAGCAAAAAAACTTGAAACTGAGAAGATAAAACACCTTCCCGCAATAATGTTGCTGCTTCATTTTGCGCTCCCTGCAACTGAGGGGGACAAAAATCAGGATCAGGCATTGCCACAAGATCAGGAGCAGGAACCTTAACATCTTCAAAAATTCCTAGCGCTTTTAAACCTGCAACAACAGAAACCGAAGTTCCAGCCGCATGTGCCAGACCAGAACGTGTCCATATCTTCTCATTACGCACCAATTCCAAAACCCGTGATCGCGCTGGTGTGAGACGTTCTACATTGCCACCACAATATCGCAAACCCAGCATCTGCGCTTCCGGCTCTAAAGCAGCCGGTACAGACAAAACCAATCGTGCAACAAGACCAAAAGGTGCCATTGTATAGCGACTAACAAAACGCAAAAATGTGATCATTTCTGTCTTTAATGGGGGGCAATCAAAAACATGAAGAAGAAAGCGTAATTTTTCACGCGCCACAGGTGCAGCCCCTTGCCCATCGGCTCTCTTTTCTTCAACGTCCACAACAAAACCGCAAACTTCGCGTCCCATCACCGGAACCCGAACAAAAGAACCAACGTTCACCTCCATAGAAGATGGAACTTTATAACTATAAGCGTGAGCAACAGGAAGAGGAACCAATACGGATACAATCTTTTCCTCTATCATGTTTGAATTCATCTTTTTAACCAATCTACGACCTATTGAGCACCAACAAGTCTACACCTTATCTTTAAACACTCTTATAAAATTCATTGCAGGATTCAATCTTTCCCCCCTATCACAACACTTTTTTAACAAAAATTCTTTTTAACACGCATTCCATCACCAAAGTACCAATAAAAGGACCAATATCATCGTCTATAACAAAAAACTCTATAGCAAAAAAACAGCACCATTCTTCTGTGCAAATAAAGCGCATCATTATTAAGCATTCAACACGAGATCGTAAGTGCGTCCTTCAACAAAGCGATCCCATAGTATGACTTTTTTCCAACGCACACTTTTATTTTTTACTGCCTCATATCTCAATTTATCTTCAACAGACTGATTTATAAAGATATAATCATCATTATTACCTATTGTAATAAAAAAAACTCAATACGATGAATTTTTCTCATTTCAAACCCATCGAGGAACATTTGTAAATCCTTAGTGATGAAAGAGTATCCCATGATTTTAATTATAAGGAGAATAATATTGCAAATGGAGCCGTTACAATATTTACCTTGGCTTCATGCCAAAGCGTGAAAACACGTGCGTACATCTTTCAGTTTGATTGAGAATCAAGCAACAATACAAGCAATAATCCGGTACCAACACACACCTTGCCAGCTCGTGGATGTTGCAACAAGCCCCTTGGCACTTAAAATGATTCATAAAAGGTATTTTCTCTTCTTTCTTGGACAGTTTCACTCTCCACGGCTCTTCCCGTTTGTCACCTGCAAGAAAATGATTTTTATTGATTCAACATCAAACAGGTTTAGAATGAGAAAATCTACGATATTCGGGGTTCTCATTCAACATACAAAAAGTGAATTATCTTTATAAGTCAATGCAATGCAGTACAAAAGTATAGGGTTAAAAAATTGTTTATACAGATTTTTATTGTCAAAAGATCTTTCCAATGAAATTTCTAAGACATTAAACGCTATTTTAGCCCATTTTTCTCATCATCTTATGGAACTTCCAATGATCATAAGTCAGGGTCCTCGCCACATTTCAAAAATGAAGATTCTTAACCCCGCCGATCTATAAATAATGTCCTGTACATAATGTTTTGTAAATAATCCTGCTTCCTAAACGGACTTACAACCTCTTTATGTGGTTCATATCTCCCTCCTAAAGTAAGCTAATTTATAAGATACAGCTCCTTTCTCTAAATATTTATCAAACTCTCATACAAATCCACGCCCTTTTCGCAACGCAAACCATGAATAGTATAATGATAAATCCACTGATCACCACCATCTTTACACCTCACAAAAGAGTAAACCAGCACCATCACACACCTTGCCAGCTCATGGATGTTGCAACAAACCCCTTGGCACTTGAAACGATTCATAAGAAGCATCTTGAGTACTTTCTGAAATACTTATTCCCCACATTCCTGCCCCTCTTATGACGTGCAAACAAGTGATTTTAATTGATTCAATATAAAGCAAAATACGTGATGAGAAAATCTTTCTGTCTTTGGCGTTATAATTCAAGTTAAACAATTATTTATCATTATAAATCAATATGTTGACCATATAAAATACTTCATGCGTAAAATTTTACATGCCTTCTTCAATGGTGTTTTATTACGACACAATGAATCCATTCGCTTACACGTGAAAGAAAATTAAACGTAAACCACGTGAAAAAGAAAGACATCTTATGAACACTCTCAAATATCAAGAGCAATCGCAAATAGGAAATGAGCAAAGTGTGTGATAATGCTAGCTTATTTTCATAAGTATAAAAATACCGCTACGCAAAGATGCCAATACGCAAAAATGTTGGTACGCAATGAATTCTATGCCTTATCACGAGCAACACTATGAAATAGGTGTGGAAACGATAAATCATATTTCTTTACCGAAAACGGGTACATGATTAACACCATAGCATTCTTGTTCTTTACACAGATATTAATTCTTTCTCTTGCTTTTGCAGTCAACAATAGCGCATAACAAAAAATAGGATAAAGCTAAAAAGAAGAGGTTAGAGATGAAATTTTTTGTGGATAGCGCCAATATTGAAGAAATTCAAGAGTTACAGAATTTAAGCCTTGTTGATGGTGTCACAACCAATCCCTCTCTTATCCTAAAATCAGGACGCAATATTCTTGATGTTACAAAAGAAATTTGTGCTCTCGTTAGCGGACCTGTTTCTGCTGAAGTTGCAGCAACAGAATTTGAAAACATGATGAAAGAAGCAGCTGTTTTAGCAAAGGTTGCCGACAATATTTGTATCAAGCTTCCTTTAACACTCGATGGATTAAAAGCCTGTAAAGCCCTCACAGCAGCAGGACTAAAAACAAATCTCACACTTTGTTTTTCTGCCAATCAAGCCTTATTAGCCGCCAAAGCAGGCGCAACATTCGTTTCACCTTTTATTGGTAGACTTGATGATTGTGGAAATGATGGAAGTGAACTGCTTCATGAAATTCGCACAATTTATGATAACTATAACTTTGAAACACAAATCTTGGCCGCTTCAATCCGCACCGTTAATCATGTCAAAGAAGCAGCACTCAGTGGTGCTGACATTGCAACAGTTCCACCAGCAATCTTAAAAGCACTGGTCAAACACCCTCTCACCGACAAAGGGTTGCAAATATTCCTCGACGACTGGAAAAAAACAGGACAAAATATTGCTTAATATCTAGAATTTTTATTGGAAAGATCTTTTGAAAGTAACAAAAAGATCTGTTCAGCCAACTCTTCCGCAACACGTTTTTTTGCATCTTCTTCTGCTTGCAGCGTTGCATATTCTTGACGAAGTCGCTCAAAAGATGCATTCATCATTGCTGTTCCTTTTGCAACAAGAGTATTTTTCATATCCTGCAAAGTGTAAGAAGCTCTGCTCATAACAGTTCCAACAGAAGGTCGTCCCTTTCTCTTTTTCTCGAAATCAACCTCTATCTGCATAGATTCTCTTGTAAAGACGGATATCTGTAATGCCAATTGATAAGCAGGTAGAGAAGGTTTACCACCATTTCCATACAAAAGAAAAAGCAGATGATTGCGCACCATTTGTCCAAAACGATCCGAAGGTTCTTCCACAACAATAGAAGCAAGCTTTTGCGCTAATCCCAAAGAAGCTTGTCCAGAAGGGTATCCAGAAGCAGGATTCCCATAAGAAGCAGAATCCATTGTCATTGCACTCTGCAACTCTTGACGGTAAAGCGGTTCAACTTTGCATCCACACAACAGTGTGAATACACCAGCTAAAATGACAAGAATAGAACTTCTAAAAAACGACATTCACAATCCTTTGTGGAACAACAATGATTTTTTTCACAGGCTTTTCAATTAGCTGCGCCTTTACAAAATCCAACGCCAAAACCGCTTCTTTAATCATCACCTCATCAGCAGTTGCTGCAACGCTCACCTCACCACGTTTTTTACCATTAATTTGTACTGGCAAAGTATAGCATTCCGCAACGGTTAACGTGGGATCATAAATAGGCCAAGCAAGCGCAGATATTAAATTTTTTCCCCCTAAAGCAGCATGACATTCTTCTGCTAAATGGGGCATCATGGGTGCAATCATAGCAAGAAAAAAATCCATAGCTTGACGTAAAGAAGCTTTCATTTCATCGTCAACACTTTCTATCCTATTTAACAACGGCGCCATAATATTCAAGAATTCATAAAGGCGTGCAATAGCCCGATTAAAAGCGAATTTTTCCAAATCATCTTCTACAGCGCAAAGCGTGCGATGTGCGACCTTTGAGAGTTCCAAAGCCGCTCCCTGATGCCCTGCACAAGGCGCCACATCCTTTAAAATAGAAGCACTCACAGCCACATGGCGCCAAACACGCTGTACAAAGCGATGTGCACCTTCAACACCAGATTCTGTCCAAATGACATCCCGCTCGGGAGGAGAATCTGACAACACAAACCAACGCACAGTATCAGCGCCATAAGATGCAATAATATCATCAGGATCAACGACATTCTTTTTTGATTTTGACATTTTCTCAATCAAACCAATCGTCACTTCACTTTGATCGGTTAATTTATAAGCACACCGCTTTCCATCTTTTTCAACAATCGAAATTTCTGCTGGAGAAACCCACCCTTGATCATCTCGATAGGTTTCATGCACCACCATCCCTTGGGTAAAAAGCCCCTTAAAAGGCTCATCTACCGTCACATGACCGACCAATTTCATGGCACGCATAAAAAAGCGCGCATAAAGAAGATGCAAAATGGCATGCTCAATTCCACCAATATATTGTTGCACAGGCAACCATTCAGAGATTGCTTGTTTGTCGACAGGTTCCTGCGCAAAAGGAGCCGTAAAGCGTGCATAATACCAAGAAGAGTCAACAAATGTATCCATGGTATCGGTTTCGCGTTTGGCAGGTTGACCACAGGAAGGACAAGTAACATTCTGCCATGTTTCATGTCGTGCAAGAGGATTTCCTGGTTGATCAAAAGTAACATCATCAGGCAACACAACCGGTAAATTGGCACGTGGAACAGGAACAACCCCACAAGTTGTACAATGGATCATCGGAATGGGACACCCCCAATAACGTTGACGTGAAATCCCCCAATCACGCAAACGAAATTGCACTGTTTTCTTCCCTTGCGGTTGCCCATTGAGCATTTGTTTTTCAAGCTTTTTAGCAGCTTCTTCAAAAGCTTGTCGGGGTGTCAAACCATCCAAAAAACTAGAATTGATCATCACCCCATCACCCGTATAAGGTGTTTCAGGTGTGACAAAATCTTCTGCTTGCTCTCCTTTTGGCAAAACCACGGGTTTTATTGGAAGATCATATTTACGCGCAAAATCGAAATCTCTCTGATCATGAGCTGGACAACCAAAAACAACCCCTGTTCCATAGTCCATAAGCACAAAATTCGCGATATAAACGGGAATATGTACTGTTGAATCGAAAGGATGAACAGCCAAAAGGGGCGTGAGAAACCCTTGTTTTTCAGCTGTTTCAAGTGCTGCCGTTGTCGTTCCCCCACACCGACAATTTTCAATAAAAGCACTCAACGCTTTGTCTTTTTTTGCCAAAGCTTGTGCAATAGGATGATCAACAGACAGAGCCAAAAAGGAAGCGCCAAACAGTGTATCAGGACGCGTTGAATAACAAACAACCTCATCAAATTTCTCACAAACATCATCAGCATCACCCGCCGACTTTAAAGCCCAACGAATCAGCAAACCTTGTGATTTTCCAATCCAGTTTTTTTGCATGGTGCGAACTTTTTCCGGCCATTGGTTCAGCTCTTCAAGCCCTGCCAAGAGATCTTCACTAAAGTCGCTAATTTTGAAAAACCACTGCGTCAACTCACGTTGTTCAACCAACGCACCAGAACGCCATCCCCGCCCATCAACAACCTGTTCATTGGCCAAAACAGTATGATCAACAGGATCCCAATTCACCTTAGCCACTTTACGTGCTACCAACCCCTTTTGATAGAAATCAAGGAACAACATTTGTTGTCGGTGGTAATATTCCTCATCACAAGTCGCAAATTCCCGAGTCCAATCTATCGAGAGCCCTAATTGTTTTAATTGCCCACGCATCACCGCAATATTTTGATAGGTCCAAGTTTTAGGGTGCACTTTATTTTGCATAGCGGCATTTTCAGCCGGCATCCCAAAAGCATCCCACCCCATGGGATGAAGCACATTAAACCCCTTGGCGCGTTTATAGCGTGCAACCACATCCCCCATGGCATAATTGCGCACATGCCCCATGTGAATACGGCCAGAAGGATAAGGAAACATCTCTAAAACATAATATTTTTCACGAGCATCTTCTTGGACAGTCTGAAAAATTTTCTTTTCATCCCAAATTTCTTGCCATTTTTTTTCTCTCGCCCGTGGATTATAGCGTTCGCCTATCTTATAATGCTCAATCGTCATTCCCATTATACTCTTTTAATAAAACTGAACCAAAAACTTGTTTTATTATGCTTGACCATGGATTAACCTCATCGTCAACATTTTCGTGAAATATTTCCCTAAGTATTTTATAAAACTTTAAAAAAAAACGACCAACTCTTGAACAAAAAAGGTAAAGCACAAAAATATGAATACACAAACACCCCTTGATGCCCCTTCCGTTGAAGCATGGCAAAACCTTCAAAAAGACATTGCTGAAACATGTCAAGAGTTACAACGCCCTGTAGAAGAAATTGAACTTATCGCTGTTTCAAAAACTGTTTCTGCTATTGATATACGACCCCTTTTGCAAGCAGGCCAATCTTTGTTTGCAGAAAACCGCGTACAAGAAGCAGCACAAAAATGGCCTGCTTTACGTCAACAATTTGAAAATATTAAACTCCATCTCATCGGTCCCCTACAATCGAATAAAGCCGCTGAAGCTGTCAAACTTTTTGATGTCATCCAAACGGTTGATCGTGAAAAAATAGCCAAAGTTTTGATGGAAGAAATGCAAAAGCAAAAAAGGCATCTTCCTTGCTATGTTCAGGTTAACATTGGCTTAGAACCGCAAAAAAGTGGTATCTCACCGCAAGAAGCGACATCTTTTGTCAACCAATGCAAAAACAATTATGGACTTGATATCATCGGACTTATGGGCATTCCCCCTGTCGACGAAAACCCCGGCCCCTATTTCGCGCTCTTGGCAAAATTAGCAAAACAAGCAGGTCTTCCAAAGCTTTCCATGGGCATGTCCAGTGACTTCAAAACCGCTCTACAGTTTGGCTCTAATGTCCTTCGCATTGGCTCTGCTTTATTTGGAAAACGCCCTGTGTAAAGCAATTTTCCCTCATATAAATTCCCATTGAAAATTCTACGAACAAGCCAAAAACAGCAGAAATGAGAAAAAATATTTCCTTCAATATCAATAAAAGAGCAATTCTAGCAAAAAAGATTCTAGCCCCTCTTTCATCCTGTTAGCAAAATAAGCAAAAAAGCTGGTCTTCTCAAATTTCTCACCGGCACATACAATAGCTTCAAGATAGCATTGCAATTTGGCTCTCATATTCTCGCATATTGGCTCTACTTTACTCCCCTCTGAACGCCTCTCCAGCAAAAGCAACATAAAAAATAAATCCTTATATAAAAGCAAAATGATAAGAGGGGCGTTGAGCATGAATGAAAAAACTGTCGCAAAATCACTAATAGCAAAAGAATATTGAATACGATTATCGCAATGATTTTCATTGAAAATCACGCATTCTCTTAACTTCTCCAACATGCGTAAACAATTTCCCCGCATGCCAATGGCGTAAAGCAGGCAAAAGAGGCTTATGGCTGCATAATACAATAACAAAACTCTTTCATGTAAGTCACTTGAGCAAAATAAACATCTCAAATACCCAATAGAGCACCAAGAGCCGCGCTAAACAACATGCTAGCAATCTATAAGATCAACGATAGCATAGAGGCTTTCTATGCTCTACAAAGCGTAAATACAGTCAATATCCGCCTGAAAAATAAAAGAACTAATCCCAAGCATATGCGCATAATACATGCAGGCAAAACAATGGTAATGAAACCGATTTCAATAACGATATTCCTTCGCCGTTATTCCTTTGTCGTTCTCTTAAACAAAGAGAAAAACTTCAACTTTTCATACACGCAATTTTTCTAAATTTAAACTTTAATTAAGAAAAACATGGTGTCATTACTTATATTTTAAAAATTTATAAGTAATATTATTATCTTCTTAAGAAGAAGATTTCACACATAAAAAAGTATTAATACAATATAGTTATTATTTATTACAGTATTTTTATCACCATTTTTAAAGTTTATATTTGTAATTTCTCTAAAAATACGTGATAGACATTTGAAATGTATAATTATGATTAATATTTTTAATGTAGATAATATTAGGAGTATTAAACTGAAACATTTTGGTTCAGGTTTAACTTATACGATACATGATTCAACACCTATCATTTATGGAAATACATGTAGTACTAATGATTTTATGTCTCACATAGGCGCAAGAGGGTTGGCATGGAGCTTTTGATGGAGGAATAGGCAGAGCAATTCTAGGTGGTATAACTGGAAGACCAGCGGGTGCATTTACAGGTAGACTCTTAGGCGCCGCAGGTGGATTCTTAGCAGATGATCTTTGGGCTTTATAGAAAAAGGTCGTGAATGTTGGTTCTAATTTATAGAGAATAGCGACAAAGATATCTCTGAAATTAGTATTTTTGTAAATATTGGAAAGAATATACCAAATATCTATGGACAAAATATTTTTCAGAGATATCTATTACGGATCACCTATTATAATTTAGGATTTTTTATAATGAATATTCGTTATGAAATAATAAGGCTGTTTTGCATTCTCTTTGTATTCATCCCTATATATGCTATTGGTTTTAAAAAAATTGGTGGTTACAGTTGGAAAGTAGCTATAAAAACAACATTATATACAGTAATTATGTTCATTATTTTTGATAGTTTATGTAGATATTTTGGTTTATATTAATATTTAGTAAATTTATTCTTTTAAAAAGCATTCTCATTCCCTCTCCTTTATAGGATATTTTTTTAATATCTTTGTGCGTTTATAAAAAGCTCTATACCGCAATAGTCTTTGCCATATTTGAATATCTTAAAAGCATAAAATACCTTTTTAAGAAAAACGTATCAGATTTAAAAATTGACTATTCTAATCTTTGTCATTTAGTCTAACCTCATAATGAAAAGCTTTTGGGAAAACTCTGCCACAAATATAACCATACAAAAATACAGAGGCAGATTTTTCCAAACAATAAAAAGAGGGAAACATGACTGAAAAAATTTATCCAATATCAGAAGAGAGCAAAAAAAATACTTTACTCGATGAGGAAACTTATCAACAATGGTATCGAGAAAGCATCAATGATCCAGAAAGCTTCTGGGCCAAACATGGTCAACGCATTGAATGGTTTAAACCTTTTACAAAAGTAAAAAACACTTCTTTTAATGATGATGTATCAATTCAATGGTACGAAGATGGGATAACAAATGTTGCCTATAATTGCATTGATCGCCACCTGAAAACCCATGGAGACAAAATCGCGCTCATTTGGGAAGGAGATAATCCTTATCATGATAAAAAAATAACCTATAACGAGCTTTATGAACATGTTTGTCGTTTTGCTAATCTTTTGAAAAGTCGTGGCATTAAGAAAGGCGATAAAGTAACCATTTATCTTCCTATGATTCCCGAAGCAGCCTATGCTATGCTTGCTTGTGCTCGCATTGGAGCCATTCATTCGGTTATTTTTGCAGGCTTTTCTGCTGAAGCAATAGCAGGACGCCTTGTTGACTGTGAATCAACCTTTATGATTACCGCTGATCACGGCTTGCGTGGCGGCAAACGGATTAACTTAAAAGACAACGTTGACCATGCTATTGAGATAGCAGCGCGCCAAAACGTGCATGTGGACCAAGTCATGGTTATACGGCGGACTTGTGGACCCATTCAATGGATAGAGGGACGTGATTTTTGGTACCACGAAGAGATAGCTCATGCCAAAACAGCTTGTCCACCAGAACCAATGAACGCTGAAGATCCGCTTTTTATTCTTTATACTTCAGGCTCCACCGGCAAACCTAAAGGTGTTTTGCATACCACAGCAGGCTATCTTGTTTTTGCCTCGATGACTCACCAATATGTTTTTGATTACCACCCCGATGAAGTTTACTGGTGTACGGCTGATATTGGTTGGATAACCGGCCATTCTTACTTGGTTTATGGACCTTTATGTAATGGTGCGACCACTTTAATGTTTGAAGGCACACCAACCTTTCCTGACAAAGGCAGATTCTGGGAAATTGTCGACAAGCATCAAGTCAATACACTCTACACCGCACCAACAGCTATCCGCGCCTTAATGGGAGCAGGAAATTCGTTTGTTGAACACTCAGACAGGACGTCGTTGCGTCTTTTAGGCACAGTAGGAGAACCTATTAACCCAGAAGCATGGGAATGGTTTTATCATATAATTGGAAATGACCGTTGTCCGATTCTCGATACATGGTGGCAAACGGAAACAGGAGGGCATATGATCACACCCTTGCCTGGTGCAACCCCCCTCAAAGCAGGATCGGCCACACGTCCTTTCTTTGGTGTTCAACCCCAAATTGTTGATGCCCAAGGCAATGTTTTAGAAGGTGAAGCAGAAGGCACTCTTTGTATCAGTGATTCATGGCCCGGACAAATGCGCACACTTTATAAGGATCATGAACGCTTTATTCAAACTTATTTTTCCTCCTATAAAGGAAAATATTTTTCAGGCGATAGCTGTAGGCGCGATAGCGACGGTTATTATTGGATCACAGGACGAGTTGATGACATTCTCAATGTCTCGGGGCACAGATTAGGAACCGCTGAAATTGAATCAGCTCTTGTTTCTCATCCCTCTGTATCAGAAGCAGCTATTGTGGGTTACCCGCATCCCATTAAAGGACAAGGAATTTATAGTTTTGTGACCCTCATGGAAGGAACAGCGCCAAGTGAAGAATTGCAAAAAGACCTTATCAAGCATGTGAGACAAGAAATAGGCTCTATTGCCATATTGGATAAAATTCAGTTTGCTCCGCAGCTTCCCAAAACGCGATCAGGGAAAATTATGAGACGTATTTTACGAAAAATCGCTGAAAACGATTTTGATACTCTCGGAGATATTTCAACCCTTGCCGAACCACAAGTTGTTGAAGATCTGATTGCCAACCGACAAAACTAAAAAACACGACGCAATACAACATACGGTGGTTTTTGTTTTTTTTGCTAAAATTATCTCAGCATTATTACGAAAACCACCGAGGAGAATAAAAAATAAAACAATTCACGAGAAGCTCAATCATTCTAACAACAAACGCTTTTTTTCATAACAGGTAAGAAATAATTTAAGCAAAAACCTCAGGATTGGGATGCGAACAAGAATAAGAAAGTAAGATAAAAAGAGCAACATAGCTTTTTAAAATCACCTAATGTCCACTCAATGCAAAAAAAGCCTCTGAGTAAGAAGGAAAAATAGTTCTGATGTTTATGCTAGAATCCCTTTGAAATTCCTGCTAAAATCATAAATAAGGCTAAAAAAAGAAAGTATAAGTGATAATATTCTTGAGCAAAAATATTTATCTATAACGAGGGTGTATAAAAAATATTGAAAACCATGAAATCTAAAATAAACAAGCTTACAACAAAAATCTAAAGCAATGAAAGTAAGAGTTTTTAGAATAAATGATGCAATATAAAATCAGGAGTAATAATAAAAAGTGATTCATTTTGAAAATGTCGGCCTACGCTATGGAATGGGCCCTGAGGTCCTTCGTGATATTAGCTTTCATATTCCTCCTGGATCATTTCAATTTCTCACAGGTGCCTCTGGAGCAGGGAAAACGTCGCTGATGCGTCTTATGTTTTTAGCACTCAAACCCACCCGCGGTCATATTGATCTCTTTGGAACAGACACAGCATTACTCAAACGACAAGAGCTCCCTGCGCTGCGACAACGTATCGGGGTGGTTTTTCAAGATTTTCGTTTACTCGACCACATGACCACTTATGAAAATGTCTCCTTACCTTTACGCATTAAAGGACAAGAAGAAGCAACCTATCGCAGTGAAGTGGAAGATCTTCTCTGTTGGGTAGGTCTTGGAGATCATATTCATGTTTTACCACCGGTTCTTTCCGGTGGGGAAAAACAAAGGGTAGCCATTGCACGCGCACTCATTGATCAACCTGAAATTCTACTTGCCGATGAACCCACCGGAAATGTCGATCCGCCCTTGGCAAAACGCCTCCTCCGTTTGTTTATTGAATTAAACCGTTTTGGAACGGCTGTTATCATTGCCACCCATGATATTGCCTTAATGGAACAAGTTGCAGCACGGCGTATGCTTCTCCATAACGGACGGATGACGATTCATGAATAAGTCTTTCCCCATTTTTACAAGCAATAAAAAAAATACAACAGCGATTATTCCCAGTGGTAATATTTCTGGAAAAGCATTAGTTGCCGTGATTGCTATTATGACATTTCTTTCAAGCCTCACCTTAATCGGTGTTGATTTGGTCCAACGTGCCGCCCAAAATTGGAGTAATCAGATTAGCTATGAAGCAACAATACAAATACGCCCCATTGACAATGTTGATATCAACAAAGCACTCCGTGATGCCGTACAATTGGTTAAAACATTTTCTGGTGTACAAGATGCAAAAATTGTTGACCAAAAAGCTACAGAAAAGTTACTGGAGCCATGGCTTGGAACAGGCTTCAATGTCAATGAACTACCCCTTCCCCGCCTCATCATTGTGACCCTGAAGAGAGATGAAAAAATCAATTTTGCAGCCATTAATCACGCCATTAAAACCCAAATTCCAGGAGGTCAATTTGATGATCACCGTGTTTGGGTTCATCGTTTTGCGACCATGGCACACACCACTGTTTTCATTGGTTTTTCAATTTTAGCATTGGTTTTAGGCTCTCTTATCCTCACCATCATTTTTGCCACCCGCAATGCATTGGCAGAAAATACACATATTATCAATGTCTTATATTTCCTTGGTACTGAAACTCTTTTCATTGCTCGCCAATTTGACTGGCATTTTTTTAAAACTGCGCTGCGTGGTGCTTTATATGGTGGTCTCACAAGCATATTTCTATTTTCAGCCTTTTGTCTCTGGACGAATTATAACTTGGGAAGAGTAGAAGCTAGCCAAGTAACAGCTTTGTTTGGACATCTTTCCATAAGTTCCATCCCCTACGGAAAAATCATTTTTCTTATTATTTTCGTTTCTTTTCTCACCACCCTTACAAACCGCATGACTATTTTAGCGCAACTGAAAAAAATTGATCAATGTGAAAACGGTTTATTTTAATTTTATGACTTACAATACTTTCAACTCATTGACGCAAAACAATTTAGAACGTCCTCTTCCAAAACGGACCCACTATAATAATTGGTCTCCCTGCTTTTTATTTCGCTATTTTCCACCGACAACCCTTACTCTTTCAATCATTGTTTTAATTTTCTGGGGCGGTTTTATTATTTTTTCTGAAAAAACTGAACGACTCTCTCCCCCAACACCTCTCCCCAAAGCGGATGCCATTATCGTGCTTACAGGCGGAGAAAACCGAATAGAGACAGGACTTAATCTCTTACAAAGGGGGCTTGGTTCACGTCTCCTCATCAGTGGCGTAAACACCACAACCAATCTGAAAAGTCTCATGCACAACATGCATATTACCCCACGGCTTATCTCCTGTTGTATTGACATCGGGCATCAAGCGATTAACACCAGAGGAAATGCTAAAGAAAGCGCCGATTGGATCAAAAAACACCACTATAAAACCCTTTATATCGTCACCCATGATTACCATGTGTGGCGCTCAATGCGAGAACTTAAATATTTAATGCCTGATATCCATTTCATTGCCTATCCTGTTAAAAAGAACAATGCTGAAAGCGCAATACAACAGATCAATCAAATCCGCATTCTTATATTCCAATATATTAAAACGCTCCAAGTCTATATCAGAACCGCATTCTAATCTTTATCCTTCTGACTTTTTAAAAACCTTGCCACCCACGAACCTCTTCATACCTTTCTTTCATACCCTTCCACACGAGTTGCCTCTATAAAAGCTCGACAGAGCTTATCCTCATACAACGCAGAACATCCCAATGCACGTGTCACTGTATTTGCACGTTCACCCAAAACATCTCTTACATCCCAAACATATCTCACAGCGCGGATCTGTACATACCATCCCAATATATAAGCTCTTGTAAATAGAGCCCCCAGACAGCCATAAGATCTCCAGACTTGTCATAAAAATCTATTTACACCACTGTCTTACCCTTCATAAAAAATGCAAACCGCCCCACCCTATATTTTGCCACCCCCCAAGTATTACGATAGCTCTTAAACCTCTTGGGATGATTGGTAAGAGGCATGCATTACGCCTTTCTTAAACACGAACATACCAACCTCATATGACATGCAAAGAAGTAATTTTAATAGATTTAAAATAAGAAAATTTATAATACTTAGATTTCTCATTTAACAGAGAGAACATTAAACTATCATTATAAGTCAATATATTAGTAACAATCTCTTATTCTAAAAAGCATCTTCATAAGAGCATTTTAGATCACAGATAGGAATAAGCTCAAAACGCACACCGCGACAAATACCCTACGTTTTTTATCGCAATCTTTTTTGAAATCATTTCGCTCTCTAAGATCACCTTTTGTCTGGTTTCCTCTCCCAAAAAGAACGAAAACTTTTAAACTCTATTGATCTGTAAACAATAATAACTCAGCTTCTTGTCTAACGCGTTCCACCTGCTCACTTCAATATCAGAACACCTCAAAAGACAGATTTCATGAGAATTGTCATTTCCTCTCAACATCTCAAAAGGCGACGATTCTTATTAGCAACGATTTGTAAACAATCCACTTTCTCTGGACAGGTTCCACTCAGCTTCTCCATTTATATGGTTTACTCACATAAAGCTCGATAAGAAAACCCTGCCTGAGAATATTCATCACTGCCGCTAAAGCTCATGCGTCATAATTTTAGCGACCTCACTGCCTAAGGTGCTTTATCACATACAATATATTGATTTATAATGAAAATTTATTACGCTACAACTTGAATGAGAGCTCTCAATATCACCAGATTCTCTCATTTCAAATCTGTTCTCTATTGAATCAATCAAAACCATTTTCTTGCACATCACATAGGACTTGCACATCACAAAGGAAGAGAGCCTGCGCAGCGTAAAACTGTACAAGAAAGACATGCCTCTTATGGACTTGTCTCAAGTGCCAAGGGCTGTCGCAATACCCACGAGCTGGCAAGGTGTATGATAGTGCCAGTTTGTTACGACTCAACACTTTTTTACCGCACAATGGATAATTTAACCTTTTCAGTTTCTCTCACTTCCAATTTTGGCAGGTTGCGCACAATTTTCATTGTTTCCAAGCTTACAGTAATAACCCGCTGAAACAATTCCAATGGATAAGCTGGATTACCCACCGTTTCAACAGCATAGCGATTGGCATCATTCACAATCCCACTCGCTTTATCCGTTTTGACAACCTGCCGCTCCATAACCCATTCAAGAGCAGGCCTGCCATTGATCACATACTCATAAGCTTCAAGAGGAATATTCTGCATCGTGATATGCGCATTATAAATCACTGTGCTTTTATCAATAGCACCACGCTTACCAGCAAATTTCATCGCCTCAACACGATAAAAACTCTTCTCATCAGAAATCACCCAAGTTCTTGGATCTCCCTGTTTATAGGTAACGGGATAGGGTTCAATCTCTTCATAATTCATATGCAAATCACCAAGCTTGCGCCCCGCTGTAACAAAAGCCCAAAAATCCTCTACCTTTTTAACTGTTGGAATACGCGGCAATTGTTTAGATAAATTATGCGCATAACGAGCACGATAATCTTCAGAATGCAAAATCCCGTAAACATAATAAAACAAATCATCCTTTGTTATCATTTCGCCAGGATAAGCTGCCTTAAAATAAGCCAACCCTTCATCCGTAAGAGCATCACGCCGCTCTAAACCAGTTTCTTTGCTTTCCTCTGCAAAATTTGCAAACAAATGAACCTGATCCCCCTCCTTATTTTTCAAGGACACAGCATCTTCATAAACATACCGTGGAAAACATTGACCAGTATCCATTGCATGAAGATTAGATAAATTCTTAGTCATCAGAACAGAAAATCCACTGCTTGCTCCAACTCCCGTAACTTGTATTACTCTGTTTTCAACCGCTTGCTTCATAGGGAATATACGCGGCATTTGATATACTCTTTCGTTAAAAGTACGGTTATAATAAAGCCATTGTTGTGTAAAAGGACGATAAAGACTTTGAACTAAGCAATTACTTTCAAATTCAGAAAACTTTCCTCTTACCAATTCCTCTTTAAGACTACTGCTCCAACTGATTTTTTGGGTATCTGTATCAACAAAATCGTTCACAGCATTTGCACGTGCTTTGCGGTCAGAATGCGCATAAACATTATTAAAACGTTCCACTTCATTGTTATAGAAAGTTATCGTGTTACGCATATTCTTCGCTAGATTTTCACGGCTTGAATTATATGCCCAGGCATCGCGAGTAGTTATAATCCCACGAGAAAACGTTTCAAAGAGCTTTTTATCACTGCCTTTCTTATCACCTAAGGCCAGAAATTTTTTAAAATCACTGTTGCGCTGATTCAGCCAATCGCCATATTCATCTGGCGTAATCATCTGCCAGCCGTGTTTACGCTTGATACCGCCAACACTACCCAACCGCTGAAGTTGAGATAATTTCTCCTTTGTCGTGAGATTATCACCAATATTGTAATAGTGAATTTTGCAATGCTCCGTGACATTTGGATTTTTAATAAATAGTGTCACAGCGATTCCTGCCATACTTCCACTTCCGAAAACATTTTGCCCTTCTCGAGCAGCTCCTTTGCTCATCATATTTTTGCGAATATCACCACGCAAATTGAAAACATAAATGCTCGAAAATTCTTCATTCAATTCTTTTCGTAATCCACTCGTAGAATATCCATTGATAAAACCTGAATTTGTCACAAAACCAATAACACCACAGTCTTTTATGCGATCACTTGCCCAACGAATGGCACGAATATAACTGTCATAAAGTCCATTAACATTGCTTGCTTTGGATTGAGCAGCATAAGTTTCACGAATGCGACGATCCAATTTAGGATAGCCAATATTCTGCGCATTGTCGTTTTCACTTTTTTGTCCAGAAGAATAAGGGGGGTTGCCAACAATAACACGAATATCCAGTTCCTTCTGGTGCGCCCGACGTGTACTGTTATCCACCAGCAAATCACTGATCAGGTCTTTTTCTTGCTCATAAAGCTGGAATGTATCGGTCAAACAAATTCCCTCAAACGGAACATAATCGCCCCCCATCAGACCATGATAGGTCGTCTCAATATTAATGGCTGCAATATAATAGGCTAAAAGCACGATTTCATTGGCATGAATTTCACGACAAAATTTGTGTTTCATCTCCTCTGGTTTTATCAAACCCGATTGTAAAAGCCGTGTGATAAAAGTCCCCGTTCCAGTAAAGGGATCCATGATGTGCACACCCGATGAGCCAAGCGTTTGCCCAAATTCTTGCTCTAATACATCATTGACAGAGTGCAAAATAAAATCCACAACCTCGACGGGGGTATAAACAATGCCTAATTTTTCTACAGTGCGTGGAAAAGCATAACGAAAAAACTTATCATAAAGCTCTACAATCAACCTCTGTTTTGCTTTTGGATCCGTAATGCCACTGGCTCGTAATTTTACACTTGCGTAAAATTTTTCCAGATCTTTGGATTCCTTATCAAGATTTGCCTCATCAAGCACATCAAGCATACGCTGCATAGCACGCGAGACAGGATTCTCACGTGTGAACTGATAGCCTTCAAACAACACCTGAAAGACAGGACGCGTGATAATATGCTGTGCCAACATCTCAATCGCATCAGCTTCTGTAACAGCATCATTTAAGTCATCACGCAGTTCTGCCACAAACCTGTCAAAGGCTTGACGCGCCTCAGTATTTGGCTCTGCCAGAATGCCTGTTAAGCGTGCAATATGATTCTTAGCAATTTCCGCAATATTGCTCGCCCAATCCTCCCAATAATCTCGTGTCCCACACTTTTTGACAATCTTTGCCATGATGGCACGCGAAATCTCATCCACAGGGAAAGCAAGCTCCCCTTGTTCATCTGTAAAAAGGACATCACGCTCCGCTGTACCAATACCCAATCGTGCTGGTTGTGCGCGTAGTGGAAGATTGTCTACAATAGCCGTAATAGCCTTTAATTCAGTGCTCTGTGTGACACCAATAATCTCAATCACATTGCTAATATCTTGCCCGAGGGATGCCTTATTAATCGTTGCATCAAAACGATCATCATGTGCACGCAAAGCATTTAAAATTTGCCAGATAACCCGATATTTATCATTGTTGTTCAAAGCCTGTTCCGCTGGAGTATCAAGAGGAATACCAATTGGCAAAATGACATATCCCATCTTTTTACCCTCAGAGCGACGCATCACCCGCCCAACCGCTTGCACAACATCAATCTGGCTCTTGCGTGGATTTAAAAACATGATCGCATCAAGAGCCGGAACATCCACCCCCTCAGACAAACACCTTGCATTGGTTAAAATACGACAAATATCATCCCCACTATCAGCTTTCAGCCAATCAAGTAATGCACCACGATCCTTTGCATTGAAAGTGCCATCAACATGCTCAATTTCACACTTCAGAAAATGTTCATTTTCTGTATCCTCTTTCGTATAATCAAGATATTCTCTAACAACCGCAGAAAACTCATCACGAACGAGTTTAGAACTTTGAATAGTTTTACAAAACGCTAAAGCACGATGCATAGGATATGAATCCGTACCAACATCAGCCTTCATATTTTGTTTTGTCAAAGCCTTATAACAGCCAATAATCTTCGTTGCATCATCAAGAATAAGCTCAGAATCGCTATCACTAAGGCGCTTCTGAACAGCGGAACTGACCAATTTTTCGTCCATTGCTAAGACAATAACCTTATAATCTGTTAAAAGATCATTTTGTACTGCCCATGAAAAACCCCGATAAAAAAGTGTTTTACCAAAAAGCTTTTCATCATCCATCGAAGCAAGAACAGCATTAACTTCATTCGCGCGACTTTTTGCGTTATCACCAAAAATACGTGGTGTCGCTGTCATATAAAGGCGCTTCTTGGCGCGAATAACATCATTGGAATGCACCTTAACAAAATTGGATTCATCCTCTCCCACCAGCGTTGCCCCTGTTGTACGGTGCGCTTCATCACAAATGATAAGATCAAATGTTGGCAAACCATAGTTTTTCTGAGCATCAGCAATCACCTGAATGGATTGATAGGTTGCAAACACAACGGTCATCTTATCTGCAACACTCTTCCCCACCTGATCTGCAAGTTTAGCAGCATCGGTTGTCGCCGGAAAAGCAAGATCAAACACATCAATTTCAGCAACATCATCACTATTTTTACGACGCTTTCCCACTTGTGTATCGGAACAAACAGCAAAAGATCTCAATCCGATTCCTGCATCCGTTGTCCATTCACGAACCGTCTGTGACATCAGTGCCAAGGAAGGAACAAGAAACAAAACAAACTTGCCTTCACCCGCCAAATCCTCAGCAATTTTAAGACTGGTAAATGTCTTACCAGTACCACAAGCCATAATAAGCTTCCCCCGATCTGCTTGAGCAAGCCCAGCACGCACATCACGCAATGCTTCCAATTGATGTGGACGGATTTTCTTTTTATCCTCCAAAACAACTTTGCCCTGGGCTGCAAAAGTTTCCCAACGGATCGGACTTTGTTGTATATCGGAAAGATTAATCCGTATAACAGGAATATCCTGCCCCCGTATCATTGTTTCAGCGTTATCACTCCAAGTACTTTCAGTACTATCTATAATAACACGCCGCTTGAATGGAGCTTTCCCTGATGCCGAAATAAAACTATCAATATCTGCTTTTTTAATTCGATAGGCTGCATCATAAAATTTACATTGGATTGCCGCAAAACCCCCTCCATCACGAAGCTTTGCCACAAGATCGATACCAGTATCACGACCATCCCAATCATTTTCATGAGCCCAATCTTTAAAGGTTTGAACCTTCTCATAACACCCAGACTGAAGAGGATCATGTGTCAGATAAGCAAGAGCAAAACGCTCAAAATATGTACCTTTATCTCGTTCGGTACGCGCTTCATCACGATAGCTCTGTAAAAGCGATTGCAGCGTCGTCATGCTTTTCTCTCTATTAAAAACATCTTCAATTATCGAATCTAGACCTATTCATTAATGCCTCTTGTTCTACCCAAAAAACTTAAAAAAAGCTTAAAATTGCTTGATTTTAAGATATTTCTTCTATGCTTAATTAAATCAACAAGAGAGAATCTTTTGATCTTTTTGAGTATCCCCCAAATCATATGATGCATTTATTGATGTCTATATCCCTATGGAAATAAACGGTAAGGCGTGATGATTTTGAAAATATTTTTTGCCTTTTGTTAAGAATACACAATAAAGTGCGCAATAATTTTAGGATTTAGCTTAAGAATGAGAGGAGGAAATGGATAGGACACCTGCGAACACACAAGACACCAAGGAAGAAACTCCACACACAAAACAGCGCATTTTACGAACGATCATGCATATAATTTCACTATAATACGCAAAATATTAGTCGTGATATTCAAAATATTGATTTTTGAAATATTTCTTTTTCTTTTGTTCTTTCGTAGACTAATTATTCGCTTCTTATACTTTATAGCGGGTGGTTTTAGAATTCTTTTTTATATGTACAATATATTGATTTATAATGATAATATAGCGTCATTCATATTAAATTAGAACTCTGAATAACGTAAGATTTTCTCATTTCAAATCTGTTTATCTTGAATCAATCAAAACCACCTGCTTGCACATCACAAGCGGGATGAGTGTGTGGAGAAAAACTGTACAAGAAATGACTAAAAATGGCTCTTATGAACCGCCGCCTTAATGCAAGGTCTATCGCAACACCCACGAGCTGGCAAATATAATGATGGTGCCGGCTTATTACTTCATAAGCGTAAAGATGGAGGTGCTCAATAGATTTACCATGAACAGCGTCGCAAAATAGGCTTGGATACCTTGAGAAATGTTTCTTTAAAACAAGAGTGTTAATGTGCAACACAATGGCGCTCTGTATCGAACTGGTAGCAGGAGGAAGAATACCATACCAACTAGACATACCATTGCTCATCACTAGCGCCATTATGTTCTTTAGCAGCATAACTGCAGCTTGGTATTACGATGCTCTTACTTCATCTCACATCTGCTGAATATGAGCTTATTCTTTTTCAATAAATGAAAGCCCCTTTCATTCATACATCATTCAACATAAGAAGCCATCCGCCTCTCAAACTTTTTGTCGTCCTCACCAAACTCATGAAATCAAACCCGCATCTCACGGTATTAGTTCTTAAGATCACGCCCCCTACCGAGTATCTGACGGCATCCTTACCCTAGAAACTCAAATGGCTTGTTTATCCTTCAGCTCCAAAATCATGAGATAAGGCAGAAAAAAGCGATGCCTTAAACAAAATATTCTAAAGAAGCTAAGCTACTCGTATAAAGGAACAGAAAATGGCTGTGTCTTAGGTCACATTTTAAAACTTAAGCACGATCATAATTTATTTGCATAAACCTAAACACCTATAATTTGCACCACCCTCTGCAAAACTAAAAGTGAGAAATCCTCATAACCTCTTTTCCGAAAATCTTAAAAATACTAAACGAAACCTCTTAAACTGCTCAGCTATCTCGATACCAGTTCATTTTTTTGGAAGAACGGAGGTTTAAGCTGTTTTTGGCATCAACCTTCTTTTTTGTTCTTTTGTTTGTTAGCAGATATACTATTCACTTCCCCCGCCTCTTTTTAGGTTAAATCTTAAAAATCGTCGCGCAGTATATTTTATTTGTCCTCCTCTTCACATCTCAGAAGACGAGAATTTTTAACAAAATTCAGTCTGCAAGCAATCTCATTCTAACGGGTTCTATTTAATTTCTCCTTAATAGGATTTACTTCCATAAGACTCGACAAGAAAGATTTAAAATATTCATCATGCATTCTCAAAACATTTAATGCCTCAAGAAGGCTTATATGCCTACCATATCTCACATGATGGGGTGCCCTATAAAACGTTCACCTCTAGTGGTACGCTCCACTTAATGAACAAAGCGTTTTCTAAAATAGAGCAGCAAATAATGCTAAACTTTTTCCATTCATGTTTCGCTTCATAAATGCTTCATCCAAGTGGAAAGCATCACGAACAAACATGCCCCAATTGATAAAGCTTAATCGCGTGAAAGGGCGACAACAGGGTCAAGCCGTGAAGCTTGCCGCGCTGGAGAAAAGCCAAAACATATTCCTATGAGGGTTGAAAAAGTAAGAGACATAATGATCGATTCAATAGTATAAACCAAATGAATAGGTGCCTTAAACAGAAGAAACAAGCCACCGATAGAAAGTCCAAGCAAGATTCCCAAACCACCACCAATCACACAAACCAAAATCGCTTCAATGAGAAATTGCTGTAAAATATCACTTTGCCGTGCACCAACTGCCATACGCACGCCGATTTCATTGATCCGCTCAGAAACAGTGACCAACATAATATTCATCACCCCTATACCCCCCACAACCAGGGAAATAGCTGCAATTGAAGAAATTAAAAGTGTTAAAATATTTGTACTCTCCATAACACGTTCACGGAAAAATTCAGAATTTCTAATGAAAAAATCCTCCCCGCCATGCCGCATAATGAGAAAACGTTTTATCATGGTCTCCGCTAAATATGAATCAATATCATCAGCAATCCTAACAATAATTGCACGAACTTCTGTTGTACCAAGAAAACGCGTCTGCACTGTTGTATAGGGTAAATAAAGCTGTAAAGTATTTGATGTATCTCCACTTGCATTATTTTGCGAATCAACAACACCAATAATACGCGCAGGAACATTACCCACATTCACCACCTTTCCAAGGGGGCTTTCATGGCTATGGGGGAAAAGAACAGACAATGCTTCTTTCTCGATCACGAGATCAACCGCCCGATCATGGACACTTTTTTGATCAAAAAACTGTCCTTTGAAAACTTTGAGCCCCTGTGTCTGAAAAAATTGTTCTCCCACCCCCGCAATAATGGCATTGACTTCAACTGCACCAAAACGCACTTTCGAGCTTGCTGAAATCTGTGGTGTCACACCAGAAACATAAGGTAATCCAGACAAGGCTTCTGC
The DNA here is from genome assembly GCF_042196145.1 of Bartonella sp. AP258QHHD. NCBI lineage: Bacteria > Pseudomonadati > Pseudomonadota > Alphaproteobacteria > Hyphomicrobiales > Bartonellaceae > Bartonella > Bartonella sp. AP258QHHD. The sequence continues at coordinate 17,335 of NZ_JBHIPR010000019.1, read as the reverse complement.
ATCAGCTTCAACCAAACTGGTTATTTTTTCTGCTTGTGGATCAGAAAAACTTTTACCAGGAAAAATGGTTAATGTATTAGTACCCAAACTTTTAAAATTTTCCAGAATTTTCTCTCGTGTACCATTCCCTAAAGCCACCATAGCAATAATCGCCCCAATACCGATAATCACCCCAAGCATTGTTAGAAAAGTCCGCATGCGATGTGCATTCATTGCCAACAGAGCCATCACAAACGCCTCACGGAATCGCTCAACAAAAGAACGAAAAAAGCCCAGTTTTTGTTGGCCTTTTAGATTTTGTTGTTCCTGAAGAGATTTTCCACCAACTTTTGTTTTTGCAACCCTTGACTGCTTATCAGCAATAATTTCCCCATCACTGATTTCGATAATACGCTCTGCTCTTTCAGCCACCTGCATATCATGGGTTACAATGATAATGGTACGCCCCTCTTGATGAAGTTCATCCAAAATATGCAATACTTCTTGCCCACTCTTTTTGTCCAATGCACCAGTTGGTTCATCTGCAAGAATGACCTCCGCATTATTCATGAGCGCCCGAGCAATAGAAACACGTTGTTGCTGACCACCAGAAAGCTGATTTGGACGATGATTTATCCGATCACCCATGCCCAAACGCGTTAAAAGATCCTGTGCCCGCTGTTTCCTTGCTTCCACGGCACATCCCGCATAAATAGCCGGAATTTCAACATTACCAAGAGCTGTCAATTCATTCAACAAATGGTAACGCTGAAAAATAAAACCAAAATGATTACGTCGCAAAGCCGACAATTCATCCGCAGAAAGGGAAGCTGTTTCTTTACCAGAGATCCAATAACGACCAGAAGTTGGACGATCAAGACAGCCTAAAATATTCATCAAGGTCGATTTACCTGAACCGGAAGCACCTACAATTGCCACCATTTCACCACGTTTAATGGTAAGATTGATGTTTTTCAAAACGGTAACAAACGCTTCGCCCGCAGGAAATTTGCGCACAATATTTTCCAAGACGAAGACAGCATCTGCTTGATTTGTGCTCATGCTTTAACTCTCGTCTTCGCTGTGCATGTGAGAAGACTCTGGCATCACTCCATCAGACGAACTAGTGACGACGACATCACCCTCGTTAAGTCCTGAAACAATCTCTGCCATAACCTTATTATTCAACCCAACGCTCACCTGTTTAGTAACCACCTTATTTTCCCCCACCAAAACAGAAACCCATGCTTTACGCTCTCTTGTCTCATCGCGTAAAGCATCACTTGGAACCAACAAGACATTCTGCGCGCGCCCTAAGATAATATGAACTTGAGCAGTCATATAGGTTCGCAAAAAATTGTCCGCATTATCAACATGTAGAATTCCATTGTAATAGATAGCCGATGATATTAAAGCACTAGAACCACTCACCATACCAGGATTAATACTCACATCAGCACGAATTGCTTCAGGAGCCGGCTCTACTTTTTCTAAAACGCCTTCATAACGACGCTGTGAATTACCTAGAACTGTAAAATAAAGTGGTTGTCCAGCTCGGACTTTAAGAACATCTGCTTCTGAGATTTGCGCCTTGATCGTCATCTTTGATAAATCACCCAAAATAACAATCGTTGGCGCCGACTGAACCGCATTCACATTCTGCCCTTCTTCCACAACTGTTGCCAAAACCGTTCCCGCTGAAGGGGCAGTGATGCGTGTATAACCTAAATTAACCTCTGCACTCTCCACATCAATTTGTGCTTGCACAATCTGCTGACGAAGTTGTTCAATTTGCGCCTCGCGTATTTTCACCTGTGTCGTAGCCTCATCGAGGTTCGCACGTGAAACCGCACGTGTTTCAATCATTTTTTTCTGACGCTCTAAATTTTTCTGTGCAAGAGAAAGATAGGCTTCTTGTTCTATCAAACTCGCATAATAATGCGATAATGCTGCTTTTTTTCTTTTTAAATCATTTTCCTGATCTGTAGGATCAATTTCTGCCAAGAGATCGCCTTCTTTCACAACACTCCCAGGGGAAACATGCATTGACACCACACGCCCTGTTGCTCGCGCACCAACAGCCACCAACCGGTAAGGACGTACAAGACCAGAAGCTAAAACACTTTCCTCAATATCCCCACGTTTCACCACCGCTGTTATATAAGTTGGAGTAGATGTTCCAAAAAAAAACAGAACGTAACCATAACAACAAGAGAATGAGAAATATAGCAGTTAAAAAGAAGGAAAGTTTTTTGTGTTTTGTAATGAAATTTTTGAGTAAGTTTTTTTTCATTTCCCTACCTTTGCACGCGAACGAGGTGCATTATCAACGACTTCTGGACGCGATACATCAACAACGCCATCCCAGCCCCTCCCCAATGCTTTCATCAACGTGATATATTGCGTAACCAAAGAAACACGGCTATCTTTAAGCGCCATTTGTGCAGAATAATAAGAGCGATCAGCATTTAACAATTCAAGAAAACTAGTATTTCCATTCTCAAAAAGGTTCCGTGAAAGTTTTAAGGAATGAAGAGAAGCTTTATTCGCAACGATTAGCTTTTCTAAGCGTTGATGTTCCTTCGTTAATCTTACAAGCGCATTTTCTACATCTTCTAAAGCTTCCAACACAGCAGCTCGATAAGTAATAAAAGCTTGATCACGCTGCGCGCGCGCTACCGCAATAGAAGCCTCGACCTGACCTCCATTAAAAAGAGGAAAACGAAGACCAGGTCCAAAAGACCAGCCAATCGTTGAATTTTTCCATAATTGATCAATTGCCGTTGCTGCTGTCGAAATATTACCTGTTAAAGTAAGTGATGGATAACGATCTGCTTCACGTTGACCAATCCGTGCTGTCGCTTGCGCATATTGACGCTCTGCCCGTCGCAAATCTGGACGTGTTAACAAAATATCGGCTGGAATTCCTGCTGGTATCGGCCAGCGTGGTTGTGGAATCTTTGCATGCTTAGCATTTTTTTGTAAAAGATCCTTCAATGCCGTAGGCACACGACCAGTTAAGACAGAAAGGCGATGAACGCTCATTGCTAAATTCGCTTCCATCTGTGATATATCTGCTTCTGTATTTGCCATTTGTGCTTGCGCATTTGAAACATCAAGCTCAGAAACATCACCAGCTGTTAATCTAGCGCGCATCAGTTCATAAGTTTTACGTTGTGATACAGCAATTTGCCGCACAATAAACAACTTTTGTTGCCAGCCACGCATTTGCACATAATTTGTTGCCACATCTCCTAGTAATGTCACCATGGTAGCGCGCATATCTTCCACAGCCGCATCAAGGCCATAACGCGCTGCTTCAACCGCACGTTTATGCCCACCAAAAAAATCAAGCTCCCAGCTTGCATCAAAACCACTACTATACTGGTTTAACAATGCATCAGACTGTCCAGAACGACTACGGGTTCCTGAAATTGAATTGGACACATTTGGCAAAAGAGTTCCCACAACCTGTCCTAAACCCGCACGCGCCTCACGTACCCGAGCTTTGGCAACAGCAACATTATTATTTCCAGAAATCGCGTAATCCATTAACGCATCTAGAACAGGATCATTCAAATGCCGCCACCATCCGGCAAGCGCAACGGGCTGCCGTGCAGTCTGTGCAGATTTTTCTCCCCAAACTGCTGGAACACGAAAAGATGTTTTCTGGTAATTAGGACCAACCATACATCCTGACAAAAGCAAACACAACAAGACACTAAAAAATAATCCACGAGAAGCGCCCCATTTGAGATTTCTGATATACATCCAGTCTCCCGCATTCTTTCAGAATCATTATTTAATATTAATACTTTATTTACCTCTTATTTCAAACTTGACGTGAAAAATCAAATACAGTTTGCACAGGAATATGATCTGAAGGACGTTCCCATCCGCGCGCATCACGAAAAATCGAAAGATCTACAACAAAAGGGGCTAAATCTTGAGAAGACCAAACATGGTCAAGCCGCCGCCCATAATCAGTAAATGCCCAATCGCGAGCACGATAACTCCACCATGTGTAAAGCTTGGTAGGAACAGGAATATGCAACCGCATCAGATCAACCCATCCACCTTGACAACACAAATCCTGTAAACGCTCGGTTTCAATGGGAGTATGGCTTACAACCTTCAACAATTGCTGATGAGACCAAACATCCTCTGCCAAAGGAGCAATATTTAAATCTCCCACCAAAAGAGAAGAAAGACCATCGCCTTGATCCGCACGAATGGAGGACATTTCTTCTAAAAAATCAAGCTTATGACGAAACTTTTCATTCACATCAGCATCAGGGATATCTCCCCCAGCAGGAACATAAAAATTATGAATCCGCAAGCTTCTCCCATGGGCTTCCACAATAACTGAGATATAACGGCAATCTTGGTTTTGGCAAAAAAAACGCTTTTCTACCTTTTTAAAAGGCAAACGAGAAACAATAGCCACCCCGTTATAAGATTTTTGTCCACTCAATGCGATATGCTTATAACCCGCTGCTTCAAAAGCCTCCACTGGAAATAAAGCATCTGGACATTTTGTTTCCTGTAGACACAAAACATCTGTGGAAAAGAGTTCCAAATACTGAAAAACCTGTGCAAGACGCAAACGAATAGAATTAATATTCCAAGTCGCAATACGAAAGAACATTTGTTTTAATCCCAATGACGTAACACTCTTTCTTCATTTATTCGAAGGAAGTGCAAACATCCCATTAGCGAACCGGACGTCTGTCCGCACATTCATAACCTGCACAGTAGTTTCCAAATTTTGTTGGTCAACAATTGTCCACTGCCGCAAAGCAGAGCCTTTAGAATCAAAAACCATCCTTATTTGCCCTGCCCCAATCGTTTTATCACGCAGAACAATCGTTACAGCCCCTGGATCTTCGCGAAATGCGAACAAGCGCCCAGAAGATACATCAATTTTATCATCCAACAAAAATTTCATTGGCGTTTGCGAAAGTTGTGAAAAGTTCCAAGTATTCAAAGCCCGATTGTTAATACCCACAAATTGGCCATCTGAAATAATCTGTAAAGGCATTTTTTTGTAAATGAAACGAATTTTCCCTGGGCGCTCTAAATAAAATGTCCCCTGAGACATTTTTCCCTTTGGACTAAACTGAATAAAATCACCTGTCATTGTTTTGATTGCCGCAAAGTGATTCACAACATTTTGCGCCTTTATCACTTTATTAGATGCTTGCGAAAAAACAGGAACAGTTAAACACCAAAAGATAATAATTCCCACCAACCCAAAGACTCTTCTTTGCAGTAAAAAAGACGTTTTCATAAAAAATGCTCCCAAGCAATACTTAATTGACTTTATAATTCATAACTTAAGTGATCAACGACGAATAAATACCCTTCTTTATAAGATAAAGATATTGTTTGAAAAAAATATCAAAAGATTTTTAAAAGTATTCTTCTTCGACAGTCTCCAAAACTTTTCGCTTACCCATATCATTAGCTGGACTAATGGTGCCTTCTTCTTCCATCCTTTCGATCAATGTGGCGGCACGATTATAACCAATGCCTAAACAACATTGAATATAAGGAGTTGAAGCCTTACGATCACGAAGCATAATAGCAACAGCTTGACAATAGGAATCATCTACTAAAGAAAAAGCTAAAGAAACATCCTTTTTTATTTCTTGCGGTATCGTTTCCAAATAACCAGTCTGCGTTTATGTTTCCGAAATCATCAAATTTTCCTGATTTTCTGCTGATTTTCTAAACGCATAATATATTCTTTCCCACCCCTAATCTATGAAGCAACATAAATTATAGTCAATACATAATGGATTAAGGACTAAACATATTACTCGCGAACCTGAAAGCTCTTTTAAGTGTCAAAAATGCTTTTTTGACTTCCTTCCCACCCAAAAGAATAAAAATCTTCATCCGAACCACTCTGTAAACAGTTTGGAGTTTAGCAAATTTCACTTAGCTTCCCACTCCATATAATTCTTTTATATTAAGACTCGACAGATCAGCCTTGCCCTAAATATTTAGAACGCACTTAAAAAGACACTAAAATATCAAGTCTTACATGCTTTTACACCCCTATACTCGCAATAACATTATTTTATACCAAGATATTGATTTATAATAATTTATCTTTTTAACTTAAATCATAACGCCAAAGACAATAAGATTCTCTCATCACATACTCTCTCATATTGAATCAATTCAAATCATTTGCTTGCACGTTACAAACAAGGTTGGTGTATGGATAAAAGTTATATAAGATAAAGAATCCCCTTATAAGGAGTCTCAAGTACCAAGGAGCTATCGCAAATTGAGAGCTGGTATATGAAAATGCAGACTTTCTACGATACAATAGGATAAACACTTATTTTATAAGGTATTATAAAAAACAACTATAAAGATTTTTCAAAAGCGCTCTTCTTCAGCAGGCACTAAAATTTCTCGTTTCCCTGCGTGATTTGCTGGACTAATAATACCTTCTTCTTCCATCCTCTCAATCAATGTCGCAGCGCGGTTATAACCAATGCCTAAACGGCGTTGAATATAAGAGGTCGAAGCCTTACGATCACGAAGCACAATAGCAACAGCTTGACTATAGGGATCATCTTCTGAAGGAGAAGACAAAGAAACATCAGCACCATCCTCTTCAACTTCTTGCGTAATTGTTTCTAAATAATCCGGTCGTGCTTGCGCTTTGAGATGCGCAACAACCTGCTCCACTTCATCATCCGCAACAAAAGGCCCATGCACACGCTGAATACGTCCTCCTCCCATCATAAAGAGCATATCTCCTTGTCCCAATAATTGCTCGGCCCCCTGTTCGCCTAAAATTGTTCGGCTATCAATTTTTGAACTCACAGAAAAAGAAATACGTGTAGGAAAATTGGCTTTGATCGTCCCAGTAATAACATCGACAGAAGGACGCTGTGTCGCCATAATTACATGGATACCGGCAGCACGTGCCATTTGTGCTAAACGTTGAACCGCTCCTTCAATATCTTTACCAGCAACCATCATCAAATCAGCCATTTCATCAATAATGACAACAATATAGGGCATAGGACTAAAATCAAGTGTTTCCGTTTCATAAAGAGGCTCACCAGTCTCACGATCAAATCCAACTTGAATTGTCCGCACCATTGTCTCTCCCTGACTTGCAGCTTCCCTAAGACGTGCATTAAACCCATCAATATTACGAACGCCTAGTTTTGACATTTTACTATAGCGTTCTTCCATTTCACGAACAGCCCACTTTAAAGCAATCACGGCTTTTTTAGGATCTGTCACCACGGGTGTTAATAAATGGGGAATGCCATCATAAACCGAAAGCTCAAGCATTTTCGGGTCCACCATAATGAGACGACATTGTTCAGGTGTCATACGATAAAGCAATGATAAAATCATTGTATTGATAGCAACAGACTTTCCCGATCCTGTTGTACCAGCAACCAAAAGATGGGGCATTTTTGCTAAATCTGCAACAACAGCTTCCCCCCCGATTGTCTTACCCAAAGCAAGTCCTAGCTTGGCTTTGCTGTCAATAAATTCTTGCGCCTGCAACATTTCTCGTAAATAAACCATCTCACGCTTTGCATTAGGCAATTCTATTCCAATAACATTACGTCCTGGAACCACCGCAACACGCGCCGAAATCGCACGCATCGAGCGTGCAATATCATCTGCCAAACCAATGATACGGGAAGACTTAATGCCTGCAGCCGGTTCAAATTCGTACAAAGTTACCACCGGTCCAGGACAAGCATCTATAATTTTTCCTTTGACTCCAAAATCTAACAAAACCCCTTCAAGCTCCTGAGAATTTGCTCTTAAAACAGCAGGAGAAAGTTTTGCATCCTTAACAGACGGTGGTGGAACCGAAAGATAATCTACAAGAGGAAGAACAAAACCACCCTTTGAAGAAGCTGTTAAAGACTTTCGATTTTTAACAGGAGAAACATAGGCTTTATTTTGATTTTCCTCACACTTTACTTTTTCACCTAAAAAAGTTGGCTCAATCCGATCAAATGGCTTTCCTTGCCCTTTACTCTGAAAACGCCTTTTGAAACAGAATAAACGAAAAAAACGCGCTTGTAAAAAATAAAAAAGATGCAAAAGAGCGCCACAAGTTGTCGCAAAAAAACCATGATTTTCACGATCCTCCTCTGCGGCATATTCCGCATCTTCTTCCAACTCAAAGACTGGATTAACGATTTCGTCTTTTGGAATGCTTTTTTCTTTTCTTTTCTTTGTTCGACGCCGCCATATCACATTACCAGCAAAAGCAGCGGTGAAAAAACCTAAAAGAATAAAAACAACACTGAAAAACACCGTGTAAGGAGGAGAAAGAAAAAGAGGAAAGACTGAAGAAGCAACACTTAAAACTTTATCTCCTAAAACCCCTCCCAATCCCATTGGCAATGGCCAATAAGTAAAAGAAGCAATAGGTGACATAAGAGCAAAAGCAATTAAAAAACAAATCGTTGATAGCACCCATAAAAAAAGCGTAAAGTCAAATTGTAGATATTCTTTTGCGCCAACAAGAGAAAAGACCAAAATAACGGTGGCAACAAAACAGAAAGACTTGCCAAGCCAAAAAACTGCATAATAAAATCTGAAAAAATTGCCCCCATCCACCCCATAAGGTTTGTAACCTCATTTGTACTTGCATGAGTTAAAGATGGGTCCGCAACATTCCACGTCGCCAAAGCAAACACACAAAAAATAATAAAGCCCAAAAGCCCGAGCCCAATAAATACTCCTATCTGACGTAAAAACATCTCAATAAGACGCGAACCTTGAGAATTTCGCACTTCTAATGAATCATAAGGAGAAGAACTTCGGTGCATCTATCAATTCCAAATACAAAAATTTTATATTTTAAAGAGTTATAACTCCCTCTCTCTCTTAAAAAAGGATGAAGCTTAAACTCTGTACCAATTTGTAAACAAATAGCCTGTAAACAATCCGACTTCTTATCTAGCGCGTTCTACCTTCTAACCACTTCATATCATTCATATACCACCACCCTAAGAGATAATCCTTCATAAGGCGCACAAAAAGCTCTCCCTGAATATTTATCACACGATCAACCAAAAAACACCTTATGTGTAAAGTGTTACATGGGTGCTATAGGCACCTTCTTAAACAAATAATATTTTTTACGCTACATCATGATAACGGCGAAATATGAATACTGTTTTAACCATCACGAATGACCACAATTTTTTATCTATTTTTATCTATCATACTAACGAAATGGCCCCTTTCAGGACAAGCATACTGAAGCAACTCACACAACTAAAAAAATACACAACCATCTTTGTTTATTTTTAGTTTTCTTTTTTATCAACCAAGTGTAAAAAGAATTGAAGAAGATATTTAAAAAAGCTTATCCGATAAATCTGTAAGATGAATCACATAAATGATTAAGCAGAAAAACTCTGAAAAACCAATCTGTCATCAGATTGGCGCTAAAAAGAAACCTCGTTTTTGTAAAGCAGAGAGAAAAGTAAAGGTTAAGATATTTTAGCAATGTAAAAAGATATTCTTTTTAAAAGAAAGCAAACTATAAACAATGGAAGAAGTATTGTGTGTTCTAATCGCAATAAAAACGTACAACCCAATAAAAAAATTAAATCTCATAAAACTAAACAATGTGATCTGCTCATTGCAGGAGGAGCGGCTGTCGGTTTAACCCTAGCGATAGCACTCAAGCAAACAGCCCCTAATCTGAAAATAAAAATCGTTGATGCTGCTCCACAAGGAGATACCCCTGCTTCTAACATACGAACCATTGCCCTTGCTGCTGCTTCTATTCGTATGTTAAAACAATTACAATGTTGGGAATCTATAAAACCCTATGCGCAACCCATTCATTCAATGATCATCACAGATACAAGCACAAATGATCCTGTCAAACCCACTCTTTTAACCTTTGAAGGCGACATTAATCCCGGCGAGCCCTTTGCTGCTATGGTAGAGCATAGAGAACTCATCAACACTTTAAAAAAACGTGTCAAAGATCTCAATATCCCTGTTATTACAAACACCCGTGTCATTGATTTTCATCAAGAAGACCAACATACAACCGTCACTTTAAATAATGAAGAGGTTTGGCAAACAAAATTGCTTATTGCAGCTGACGGAGCCCATTCGAAATTACGCCAAAAAGCAGATCTTAAAAACTTTTCTCATCCCTATAAACAAACAGCAATCATCTGCACAGTTGAACATGAAAAAACCCATAATGGTCAAGCAATTCAACATTTTTTACCTGCCGGTCCTTTTGCTCTTCTCCCTCTTAAAGGCAACCGATCCGCCATTGTGTGGAATGAAGATCATAAAACTGCGCAATATTATCTCAAAGCTGATGCACTTATTTTTGAAACAGAACTCGAAAGACGCATTGGCCATCGATTAGGCAAACTCTCTTGGGATGGCGAACGTCAAGCTTTTCCTTTGAGTCTTTCTTTAACACGTCAATGCGTTAAACCACGTTTTGCTCTCGTTGGCGATGCCGCCCATACCATCCACCCCATTGCAGGACAAGGACTCAATTTAGGATTACGCGATAGCGCTGCGCTGGCTGAAGTGATTATTGAAACAGCACGACTAGGTCTTGACATTGGCTCCCTCACGGCTTTAGAGCGCTATCAAAGCTGGAGACGTTTTGAAATTGTCCGTATGGCTTTAAGCAATGATTGGCTTAATAAACTCTTTTCTAATGATAGCCTTCTTTTACGGATGCTCCGCGATACCGGCCTTGGAATCATTAATCAAGCACCAAAAATAAAAAAATACTTCATTCAAGAAGCTGCCGGACTCTCTCCAAATGCCCCACGTCTTCTACGCGGCTTCCCACTTTAAGCAAAAATTCATATTATTTCACTTTTTTACAACCTTTGCCTTCCTCCTTCAAAGAACAAAAAATTCCTATCTCATCCAATCTGTTTACAAACCGGATTCCTGTCGAGTAATTTTTTCTTGACTTCCTCCTCCCATATTTCACTTAACATAAAACTCGACAAGCAAGCTACATTATGAGAGTATTCACTACGCACTGAAAAAAACGTTTAATATCTCAAAGAGGTTGTTGCTTTATATCACCACACCTTAAAAGAAGCCATTTCACGGCATAATAAAATAAACAAGACTTTTTAGCACACAACACTTTTATTTATAATAATAAGTTCATTGTTCTCATATTGAGTGAGAAATCTAAAGATCATAAAATACCCTTATTTCAAATCTCTCTCATGTTGAAGCAATCAAAATCATTCGCTTGCACATCACAAGCGAAAGTGTCGTATAAATAAAACAATTAAACAAAGCGACAAAAGCCTCCCTCTCTCAAGAACTAAGGACTTTAGCAATATTGGAGGCGAGTAAAGTGTATAAGGACGCCGGCTTATACTTTTTATTGAAGTAAAAATGGTGGTGTACAATGAATTTTATATGATCATAGGGGCTTTTACGTTATACTATTCATGAGAAGCGCCATAAAATAAGCTTAGTTGCATTGAAAAATTTTCTTTTAAAAAAGCGCGTAAATTGGAAACATAAATGTATTCCGTTTGGGGCATTCTGCTTCTCAGACAAACTCTTTAACTTATTGTGGAATACCACACAATTTTAGAAAAAATATTCCGATATATAACAAAGTGTTCCGCACTCTATACCATCACACACAATTGTAAACCTGCATACCCCCTATTTCACACCATAAAAGAAGATAAACCGCAATAGAAATGATCCAATCCTTTTATTTTCAAATACACTCTTTATTCATTATTCATAAACGCTCATAAATGAATTTTAATCACAAACGCTCAGAAATATGTCATAAATTCTATAAAACCCATAACAGCCATAGAAATTTTCCATTTTTCTACACACTCACTCATCTCAACTAAACGAACGATAAATAAAGTAAATGCCTCATATATAATCTTACAGAAAAAAGACCAAACAAAATCTATAACATCAGGCTTGTTCTACAGAACAGTATTTCAAAAATATAAGTATGCTAATTTATTAACATATTAATTGATAAAATTATCATTTTACATATTGAGTTAAAATCCCTATGCAATAAATTATTCTCATTTCGACCATTTTTGTAAATAATCAATAAAACTATTTATTTACATAGACTAAAAAGAGCAACGTTAATGAAACGATAAAAAGAAGTAAAATATCCCCCCTCTCTCACATGCCAAAAGCAATTACAATATTCCAATCTGGCATCATCATTATGCTTGCCAGATTATGACAACAAGACCTTTTGCATTTAAATAAATTGTTCACGCTCCCTATCATTGTATTTGGTAACTCAATACTTTAATATATTCGTTCAGTATATTTATACAATTAAATTACCCAAAAGAGCATACTTCTTGCATTTACATTCCTTGGTATTCCCTTATCTTGTAAAGATCGCACACGTGTTACGTTACTTCGAGTTCATCAAGTGTATACCCATTCTCCAACCACTCTTTAATCCACTTAGGTCTACGTCCACGCCCATTCCATAATTCCCATTGGTTATTGGGATTTCTATAATGGCGCTCTTTGCTCACAAGATCAGCGATATCAATTCCATGGGCATTAGCAATTTCAAGAATTTTTCGTCGCGCATTTTGCTTTTCCTTTGCTTGCCGTTTTTTTAATTCCACATCGATTTGTGTACGCATCTCTTGTAGCTCATCAAAATTCATATTTTTGAGATCATTCACCTTAATTACTCCCCTTGCAAAAAAGAATCTTTTCTTGCCATATTTTAAACACAATTATAGACAATTTTTGTCTATTTATTATCGAAATTAAAATTACGATACATATATCACTTTGACGGAGATGTGCTTTGGACCACAAAGAGCTGTTTATTGGTATATCAGTTACCACCACTGCATCTTTTTTCAGTTCAATTGCTGAAACTACTAAATGCAGTGCTCAAGCGCCATCACACCTCTCTGAATCTTATGAATCAGTAGTCAAAAGTAAATATAAATCGTCACTCTATAAGTTATGGCAATATGCAACAAAGAACAAGCCCTCTCTGTATAATGATAGTGTAGTTCATTATGACAAGAAAACCTCCCCTCATACACAACGGCTTTTTACTTCGTATAAATTTTTTTTGAAAAGATTTTTGCAACTAGAGGATTATATAAAACAAGCAGCTTCAATACAGTATCAAAGATTATTATTTTTTAAAAGCAGCGCCTTTCTTCGTGATTCGAATAATATTGGTTGGCGTAATGTGCTCTATTTTATTCCACACTTTTATCTTGTTGGTTGGATATTCGCATATATTAGAAATATTCTTAGAAGAAAACAAAGCAATAATCACAAGGAATATTCTAAGCTAAACAATCTCATTCTGCAAATTTATAAAATCAAAAGACAACGAGAAAAAGCACAACACAGAATTAGCATTTGTATTAATAAAATTCTTCGTAATAAGGTGTATTGCTAATGATTGTTCCAGATTTCACATTTTTTGCTGCTGCATACATATCCAATACGCCCCCCATAGCATTTTCAGTTATCGCCAAACAAGAAGCGCGGGACAATGTCTATGTAACAGATGATAAAGATAACTTCTTCTATCAATCATCTCAGCTTAAGGAAACAATCGCAACAGCTGAACAGAGTGAACATAATTTTAACATAATTTTAGGGCAAATTGGTGTTGGAAATGTGAAATTGTTTTCTCTTTTTGATGCATTTGATTTTTGCAGAAATCTTACAGCTGCACAAAGCGCTTTAACTTACTGCTATGAACAAACAACATCAAAGTGCGTCTTTGAAAAAGCGACTTTGCAGTCTGTGCTGAATTTTTACAATACAGAAAACTCAAGCCACACCCGTATGCAAAAAGTTACTTCATATATTGGAGTAAAAGCTGCTGTACGAGGAAATGAAGACTTGCAGGAGCCTGTAAAGCTTAAAAAAGAAGAACCAGAACAGACAACTAAAGTAGATTCTCTTTCTCTCTCTTCAAAAGGAGAAGAAGATGCATTTACACATAAAGAAAGTAGCGCCAGAGATGCTTTTTCAGCTGAAGATTTTTCTTCATCGAGAAGATCACTGAGTGATGACTGATATTTTCACGAAAACCTAGAATTTTGATAGGATATTATAATGAAAGGTAGATAAGAAAATGTTAAAGCTCTAATTAGTAAGATTGAACAAAATCTCTTCTAATTGAGGGCAAAGATAATGAAAATGATAGAACAAAACAGCGTTGATATGGCATTTAGTCAAAAAGCAGCACGTGAGATTACAGTCGTGATGCTTTCAGAAAGAGAATGGTATTTCACATTTATTTCTGATGATCCAATTACCGGAAAGCCAAATAAATATACATTACTTACACAAAGAGGAAAACTAAGAACTTGGGCTGATCCAAAATATCTCTTTAAGTTTCTTCATGAAAGAGGGGTCATTTGTGGGAGTTTTAATCTTAATCAGGATAAAGAACATGAAACAATTAAATATTCTTCACACAACAGCTCGTAATAAAATTGCTGCGTTTTCTGCAGCTTTAACTGTATTTTTTATGACCAATCCTGTATCCGCCCAAACAGCGGGTTTAGCTCCTGCAAAAAAAGCTTTAGAGGGACTCCAAACAGATTTAAAAACGATTATCCCTATTGCTGCTGCCGTGATACTTTTGTGCTTAGCAATTGGTTATGCAGGGCGCTACATCGGAAAAGACACATTTGTACGGTGGGCAATCGGTGTTGTTATCGCTGGTTCAGCAGCTGAACTTGCCAATTTATTATTTAAATCCAACTGATAAATCTATTTAAACATAAAATGTTTCTTTCATGAAATAAGAAACTTAGATTTCTGTATTTTTATTTAGCACAATAAAAACTATATCGAAAAAAGAGTTTATTTATACTAACTGTAATCTAAATTGGAATAAGCAATATGAAACAATTAAAAACTCTTCAAACAATAATTTGGAATAAAACTACTAAAGCCTCTGCAGCTTTAACTGTATTTTATATGGCCAATCCTGTGTTAGCCCAAGCAGTAGTTTTAACTCCTGCAGACAACGCTTTAAAAGCGCTCCAAAAAGACTTGAAAGACATTATCCCCATTGCTGCTGCCGTTATACTTTTGTGCTTAGCAATTGGTTATGCAGGGCGCTATATCGGAAAAGATACATTTGTACGGTGGGCAATCGGTGTCGTTATCGCTGGTTCAGCAGCTGAGCTTGCTAATTTGTTATTTAAAAACACCTGATAAATCCTATTAAACACGAAGTATTTCTTTCATGAAAAAAGAATTTTAGACTTTAATACTTTTATTCCACATCAATTCAATGAAATTATCCCTATTTCATGGAAAAACTACTTGCGCCAAATACAATTTGATAAGGTTGAACAATATGAAACAATCAAAAATTCTTCAAACAATAATTTGGAATAAAGCTACTAAAGCCTCTGCAGCTTTAACTGTATTTTTTATGAGCAATTCTGCGTATGCTCAAGCAAAATTAACAAATGCAAAAACTGCTTTAGAGGGACTCCAAACAGACTTAAAAACGATTATCCCCATTGCTGCTGCCGTGATACTTTTGTGCTTAGCAATTGGTTATGCAGGGCGCTACATCGAAAAAGATACATTCGTACGGTGGGCAATTGGTGTCGTTATCGCTGGTTCAGCAGCTGAACTTGCCGGTTTATTATTTAAAACTGCATAAATTTTCATGAAAGAAAATTTAGATTTCAGTATTTTCATTGTATTCAATAAAAAACATATTGAAGAAAAGAGATTACTCATACCAATGTGATATAAATTGAGATAAAAATATGAAACAATTAAATATCCTTCAAAGAATAATTCATAATAAAACTATTAAAAACTTTGCAGTTTCAGCTGTATTTTTTATCGCTAATCCTGTGTTAGCCCAAGCAGTAGTTTTAGAGCCTGCAAACAAAGCTTTAACTGCACTCCAAACAGACTTAAAAACGATTATCCCCATTGCTGCTGCCGTGATACTTTTGTGCTTAGCAATTGGTTATGCAGGGCGCTACATCGGAAAAGATACATTCGTACGGTGGGCAATTGGTGTCGTTATCGCTGGTTCAGCAGCTGAACTTGCAAATATGTTATTCAAAAGCGCGTAATAAAAAAGTCATGCTGTATAAAATATCTTTTTATCCTAAAGCGAAATCTAAATTGAGATAAACAATATGAAAAAATCAAAAGTTCTTCAAACAATAATTCGGAATAAAGCTACTAAAACCTCTGCAGCTTTAACTGTATTTTTTATGTCCAATCCTGTGTATGCTCAACAATTAACAACTGCAAAAGGTGCTTTAGAAAAACTCCGTGATGACTTAAAGTTGCTTATCCCTCTCGCTGCTGCTGTTATACTATTATGCTTAGCAATTGGTTATGCAGGACGCTACATCGGAAAAGACACATTCGTACGGTGGGCAATTGGTGTCGTTATCGCGGGCTCAGCAGCTGAACTTGCCGGTTTATTATTTAAACCTAACTGATAAATCTTTTGGAATAAGAAATATTTTTTGTAAAAGAAACTTTGGATTTCAATGCTTTCATTATGCATCAATGAAATTGTTTCTTATTTCGTAGAAAAAATATTTATGATAAATCAATGAAGCTAAATATGAGAAAATTAACTAATTTCCAGAAAAATAATAATGAAATTATAATAATTTCTGCAGCTTTAACTGTACTTTTTATTAGCAATCCTGCATATGCAGTGCAATTAAAAAATGCAAAACAAGCTCTAGACACTTTGCAAGATGATCTTGTTAAAAATATTATTCCTGTTGCTGCTGCTGTTATACTTTTATGCCTAGCCATTCTCTATGCTGGACGCTACATCGGAAAAGATACATTTATACGATGGGCAATCGGCGTTGTTGTCGCTGGCTCAGCAACCCAGCTTGCTCAACTGTTATTCAAAGGTGTAGTTAGTTAAAATTAAAGATGACAGCTATAATACAAAATGTTATTTAAAATCTTAATGAGAGAAATATGCGAAAATTAATTAACCTCCAGCCAAAAAGTAATAACAAAGTTGCAGCAATTTCTGCTGCTGTAACTATATTTTTTATGAGAAATCCTGCATGTGCAGCAATAGAACATGCAAACAAAGCTTTAACAGCTCTACAAACAGATCTTACTACTAATATTATTCCTGTTGCTGCTGCTGTTATACTTTTATGCCTAGCCATTCTCTATGCAGGGCGTTACATCGAAAAGGATACATTTATACGATGGGCAATCGGTGTTGTTATCGCTGGCTCAGCAACCCAGCTTGCTAAGCTTTTATTCACAGGTGCAGTTAATTAAAATTAAAGATGATAGCTATAATACA
>NZ_JBHIPR010000018.1:0-42050 GCF_042196145.1 Bartonella sp. AP258QHHD | reverse complement strand
ATTAGACATATCTGTAGCATTTTTATCTTCTGTCGAGATTGGCAAAAAATCTGTTCCTGTAGGACTGGAGGAAAAGATAATAGAGCTTTATGGTTTAGATAAAGAGAAGGCTTCTCTCTTAAAAAAAGAAGCCTATTCTTGTCGAAAAAGCATCATCATAAAGCCTTCTACTCCGTTGCAACGTGAAACTGTTGTTGCGTTTATGAGACTTTTAGATGGCTTACATCAAGAAGCGTTAGCAGACTTCAAAGAAACATTAGAAACATTGTGCGAAGCGTGCTTTATAGAGAAATGTTAGAAAATCCTATTCCCTTAACTTTATTAAGGTATCCCTCACTTAAAAAAACATATGTAAAATCAATAAATTATTGTTGATATAAAATGCAATGGTGGGCGTGACAGGGATTGAACCTGTGACCCCTACGATGTCAACGTAGTGCTCTCCCGCTGAGCTACACGCCCATTCATTGATGTTGCATACACCATATAGAATGCCAAACGTCAATGCCTAATTTCATTTTCTCTTTCAACAGATGCAAATAACTTTAAAAAATACTTTTTAAGCAGCAATAAGGATTTTTTCAACCTCATTGACGAGTTCACGTAAGTGAAATGGCTTAGAGAGAACCTTTGCATCAGGAGGGGTATCACTATTTGAATTGAGTGCTACTGCTGCAAAACCCGTAATGAACATTACTCGTAAATCAGGGTCAATCTCAGTAGCACGTCGTGCGAGTTCGATTCCGTCCATCTCTGGCATCACAATATCAGTCAGGAGAAGGGAAAATGGCTCTTCTTGTAAACGTTCATATGCGCTAATACCATTATCGAAATCGGCGACTTCGTAGCCTGCACGTTCTAGGGCTTTTACGAGAAAGCGACGCATATCGTTATCATCTTCTGCGAGCAGGATTCGTTTCATGATTATGTTCCAATGGCTCCATTTGTCAGAGTTTTGCCGCATCAATTATACAATATAGAGTATTTAGAAAAAAGATGGTAAAATGCTCATAATTGAAATGAATGGCAAAATGGTTAATTCTTACATTCTTATTCAGAATACAGCATATTCGTTGTGAGTTGGTTAAATTCGAAATATATGTGATTTTGAAAAAAGAAGGGGGGCTCTAAAACTTCTAAGATGATTCATTGCTATCTTTTCTTTTAAATTTGCTGATTATTATCAGAATTCCATTAAAAAACTTATGAAAACCATTATTGTAGGGACTTCCTATATCGAGAAATTAAAAGAATATTATGTTAATTTATTGTTTTTAAAAAGTTCTCCTAAGAAATAGAAATTTTATAGTTATTTGTTTTTATAGAGATTTGTAATAAATATTATAAATGCGCTTTATTTCCAGTTTTTTTCCTTAAATAGATGAAAAATATTGTTTTCCTAGATATAATATTAAATTATCACTTAATAACAGATCAAAAATAGTATTTTGATGCTTTATTTATAAATATGTATCATGTTATATTAAGATAGATTTATTATTTTTATTTATATAAATAGTTTTTTATTAAGTTATTTTTTATGATATAAAATAATATTGTTTAATGTAATGATATACTTTGTATATTAGTTTTTTTATTAGAATGCGTGGTGAATATTTAGGTCATGGCTTGTCTGTAGAGGCTAGAAAACGAATCATATGAGTGGTTGGAAAGTAAAATCCATTATATTAAAAAGTGTTTGTAGATCCAATGCTCGTAGAAAATTTCTTTTTTGATAGGGCGGAGCGGAAATTAAGGTTTAGTGTTATTTTACAGATACATTATCGGGAATAAATGCATCAAATGCAGCCCAAAATTGCTTTTTATAATCTTCGTTAACCATAATTGTATCCAGTTCAGCGCCTGTAATAGTAATACTTTCTGTCAGACGTGTGTGTTGGCATAATTGCTGCACTTCAATGTTGTTTGCAATATTATTTTGATTGGCAAGAATAAAGAGTGTTGGGATTCGTAAATCTCCATGAAGTACATTTCTCTTCACAGAATCAATCGCATTAAATACTGATGCTATCCATTGGGATGTTGGGGGCTTAATGGAAGAGAGCGGCACTTTATGTATGTGTCCCAATTGTATATTTTTTTGTTTTGTTTTGTTTAATTTTTTACCATCTTTCGCTGGTATAAAGCCAAGACCTATATCAGAAAGAAATTGTGTTAATTTATGTTGAAAACCATTTGTTTTATTGCCGAATGGAGCAAAAAGGGGAGAAACACAGAGCAATCTATTAAACTGATGATTAATGAGATCTAATCCGCTAAGTGCTATCAATCCACCTATGCCGTAGGCAAGCATAGAGTAAGGTGGCGGACAATTAGGATAAACAATATTTTTAAGAAATTTATATAAGTCATTAATATCGTTATTTATATCAAAATAATGATGTCTGTTTTGTTTTCTTATCTTGAGGGATGTTTTTTCTTGATCAAACCAGTCAAATATTGCTGTATGAAAACCGCGTTTAGAAATTTCATTTATTAATAAAAAATATTTTTCTAAAGCATTTGCGTAGCTTTTGAGAATAACAATTGTTCCCTTAGATTTTTCCACCTCAGGATATGTTATAGCAAAACGAATTTCATGATCTATTGCTATTTTAAGAGTACCATGATGGACATTAAGAGGAGTGGCCCCCCAGTCTATGGGATAAAGAGGTGTTTCCAATTGAAATCCTTTACAGTGTATTTGCTGCTTAGTGCTTTGACATTTATGTAATGAAGAAAAAGGATTTAAAAAGGGGTATATTGCTTTTTAGATAGTTTTTATCAATTTAGGTCCCAAAGAGTTGAAATAAAGAAAAACGATTACTAGATAATATAGTGCGGTTGCCATGATGGGGCCGCAGGTTCACAAGTAAGTTTGCCATGTGGGAACTTTGTGAATTAGTTATAAATTATAGTCGCTCTAGAGGAGGGCAATATTATGCGTCAAGTAGATTTTTCACCATTTTATCGTTCCACAGTAGGTTTTGATCATCTTTTT
The DNA here is from genome assembly GCF_042196145.1 of Bartonella sp. AP258QHHD. NCBI lineage: Bacteria > Pseudomonadati > Pseudomonadota > Alphaproteobacteria > Hyphomicrobiales > Bartonellaceae > Bartonella > Bartonella sp. AP258QHHD. The sequence goes on along the minus strand of NZ_JBHIPR010000018.1, from coordinate 39,049 downwards.
AACTGGTTTGATTCTAGAACACAACCAGACGAAGTTTCTTCTTATCCCCCTTATAATATCGAGCGTTTAACTGAAGATTCTTATAGAATTTCTATGGCTGTTGCTGGTTTTTCTCAAGATGAAATTGATATTGAAACGCATTGTAACCAGCTGATCGTTAAGGGAGACAGAAAGTCTAAAAATGATGATGAAGAGCGAGAATTCCTTTATCGAGGTATTGCTTCGCGTGCTTTTGAACGGCGTTTTCATTTGGCTGATCATGTTAAGGTTATTGGGGCAGAACTTGGAGATGGGCTTCTTCATATTCAGCTTAAAAGGGAAATGCCAGCTGAATTAAAACCCAAAAAGATAACCGTACAGATGTCACCATCCATTACAAAAAATGATAACAGCGACGTTATCGTGTAAAGAAAATTTAGAAAATATGAGATCGGATAATTATAAATTTTTCTGAAAAATAAAAAACGCGAGGCAAAAGGTCTCGCGTTTCGTATGTGTTTTCCTAAGAACGAAGCGCATTTTAATAAAAAAGCTTATCTCGAATTTATGATAAAATATCATTGCACATTATTCTACGTTGAAGAAAAAGTTCATGTGTGTGCAATTGAAATGCATAATGATTCACTTTTTAAGTAAGCTTATTTATAGCATTTTAAAAATGGTCGGAGCGGCGGGATTTGAACCCACGACCCCTTGACCCCCAGTCAAGTGCGCTACCAAGCTGCGCTACGCTCCGAGTTCGTGTAAAACGATTAAATGACTGTTTCTTTAAAGGCAAGAGAAAAAATAAACAGAATAAAATCTAAAATGCTCTTGCACTTAGAGCTTTTGAAAGTAAAAATTTTGGACATCAATATTTTGTTGTTAATTCAAGATAAATAACGAATTTGTAAAATTCTTTGTGATCATTAAATTTTTAGCTCTATAGTTAATAGATGTATGCATTTAATTACTTTTGAGATTGTGAGGAGGGGGGTAAGATTGGTGTAGAAGGTATGAATTGGAGCAAATGAGTGCTGAAGGTATATTTTTTTCTTACCTAATCGTTACTTTTCTAAAAAGATAAAGATTTTCAAAAGAAGAGGAGTGAATATATGGTTTTGAAAAGTTTTCGTTTTTTAGAGTTTTATAGACGAGGTATTTTCATTTTATATGGATAAAAAATTGTAAGTTCTGGATTGTATAATCACAAATCTCATTTTACGGGTATGTATTTTTATCCAAATAAACAAGATCAGAATGCTTTAATTTATGTTTTGTTGTTTTTTTTCTAAAATATCAGATAAAATATTATAGAGGAAAAACTTTCAAAGTGTCTATTGAACTAAGAAAAGAGTAAACTATGAGCCGTTTTTCGGTAATAAATTTGACGCAAGCAGCAGTGGATCGTGTTAAAGCGATTATGGATGCAAAAGATGCACAGGGTATTCTTGTTGGTATCAAAAAAGGTGGTTGTGCAGGGATGGAGTATACAATTACTCTTGTCAAAGAAAAGGGGATAGATGCGGATGTTGTTGAAGTGAATGGTGCCCGTGTTTTTGTAGCACATGATGCGGTATTATTTTTATTAGGGACGCAGATGGATTATGAAGTGACAACGCTGCGGTCTGGTTTTATCTTTAAAAATCCTAATCAAGTTTCAGCATGCGGGTGTGGAGAATCGGTGGAACTTCGTCCTGCTACGCAGGATCAATATAAAACAAATTGAGCTGAGCTAAATTATAATTTAGTAATTTTAGAGGGGCTTATTCTTTTAGGTAGAAGAAATCTACTATTTTTTATTGTTCATTTTTAGCTTGCTTCCAAAGTGCTTCCATTTCATTCAAGGATGCGTCAGTGAGTGTTTTAGATTGAGTGGATAGCTTTTCTTCAATATAGGCGAAACGATTTCGAAATTTTATATTCGTTTTTTTTAATGCTTTTTGTGAATCAATCGCTAAGTGGCGCGCGAGGTTAAGGAGTATAAAGTAGAGATCTCCAAACTCTGCTTCTATCTCTGAGTTTTGTTTATTTTTGATGGCTTCTTTGAGCTCTTCGAGTTCTTCTTCTATTTTTTCAAAAACTTTATCACTTTTTTGCCAATCAAAACCTACTTTAGCTGCTGCTTCTTGTAAAGCAAGTGCCTCTTGGTTTGCTGGCTGGATTTGTTTTACTTTTGCGAGTATGCTTGTGGAGGAATTGTTGTTTTTTTCTTCGCACATTCTTTTTTGTTCAACCTGTTCTCTTTTTTTTATATATTCCCACTCCTCTTTTATAAATCCTCGTTTTTTTTGCTCGGTATTTCCAAAAACATGAGGATGGCGTCGAATCATTTTTTCTGTGATTGCATAAACAACATCTTCAAAAGTAAAGCTGCCTTCTTCTTGTGCTATGGTAGCATGATAGACAACTTGTAAAAGAAGATCCCCAAGTTCTTCACAGAGATCCTTTCGATTCTTTCGTTCAATGGCATCGATGACTTCGTAAACTTCTTCGAGCATATAGGGTATGAGGGATTCAAAAGTTTGTTTTTTATGCCAGATACAACCATTATCAGAGTTTCGTAATGCAGTGATAATTGCAGTGAGATCTTTGATATCTTTTGAGGCTAACATTTTGCACTTCCTTTGTAAGCAATAGAGCTTATGTTAGATGTCCCAACGTCTATGTAACCACATCCATTGTCCAGGATATTCACGGACCCAAGATTCAACAATATCATTTAATTTTTGCGTAGAAGCAGCTATATCGATATCATTTTTTTCATCACGTGGAAGTTCTACATGTTCATATAACTCTAAACGATGACGTCCACTAGGCAAACGAATACAACGTGCTGGATAAATATCACAGTCATATTGTCGAGCAAGTTTTATAATTAAGGGGTTTGTTTTAAGAGGTCTGTTAAAAAATGTTCCCATGATACCGCGGCGAAATTTTTGATCAACGAGCATACCAACATTTTCACCTTCTTCTAATTTGGCTGCTAATGCCCATGCTGCTCCGGCCTTGGAGGGAACAAGGTGTCCCATAGAAGTTTGTCGTGCTTTAAGGATTCGTTTGGCAACATAGGGATTATTGGGTGGTCTAAATAATACTGTAACATTAAGATCAAAACTTTGTGCACAAATAGGCAGAAGTTCAAAATTTCCAGTATGTGCGGTGAAAAAAATATGTGGTTTTTTTTCATTTTTTAATCGCTCAAATATTTCAGTGCCTTTAACCTCAATGAAACCTGGCTCGTCTGCATGAGGATCAAAATCAAAAATTTTATCAAGAAAAATATATTCGGCTAGGAAACGTCCTATATTTTCCCACATTTCTATTGCAATCGCACGGAGTTCTTGCTCTGTTTTTTCTGGATATGCACTCCTAAGGTTTGCGAGTGTGATTTGATGACGATGTACAAGGGGACCAATTTTTTTGCTAACCAAGCAAAAAAAGAAATTCCCATTTTGGCTGGAAAACATTTTAGAATAAATAAAGAACCAAAGAGTAGATATGCCCATAACAAGTAGGATATTTTTTTAGCTATAATTTTAATACGATATATGAGATTTTTAAGAGAAAGCTTCATCATGATTTAATCGATTTTAAGGATAATTTTACCAAAAACATCACGACTCTCCATTCGTTTTAAAGCTGTATCAATTTCATCCAGCCCAACAATTGTATCAATGACAGGGTGTACGGCTTTTTGTGCCATTTTTTGCATGGCATTTTTCATATTTTCCATACGGCAGCCAAATGAACCGAATATTTTAAGCTGTTGCTGGAATAATTGCATGAGATTTATTGGTGCTGAAACACCAGAGGTAGAACCGCAAGTCACTAAGCGTGCTCCTTTTTTCATACATAACAGAGAACCGTTCCATGTATCGACACCAACATGCTCAAAAACAACGTCAACACCTTTTTTTTGGGTTAATTTACGCACTACACCTTCAAAACGATCTTTACGATAATTAATCACATGATCTGCCCCAAGAGAGTGCGCTTTTGCAATTTTTTCATCTGAACCTACAGTTGTGATAACTGTACAGCCCATGTGTTTTGCAAGTTGAATGGCTGCAGAACCAATACCTGAGCCACCAGCCTGTACCAGGATTGTTTCTCCTGCTTGTAGTTTTGCGTTATCGAAAAGCATATGTTCTACGGTACCAAAAGTAATTGGAGCAACTGCTGCTTGCAATTCATCACATTGGGGAGGTGATGGAACTAATAAACGTGCTGGCAAATTGACAAGCTCACACGCAAATCCATCAAGGTGAAAACCATAGACTCCCTTTACATTACTGCAAAGATTATCCCGTCCTTCATGACAAGCTTGGCATACTCCGCAGGTTTGTGCACCATAAATTGAGACAATCTGTCCAAGTTGGAGATGTTCAACGCCATCTCCTATTTGTATAACCTCACCAGAGGCTTCTGCACCAATGATGAGTGGCATTTTTCTTTTCGCAAAAGCCATGCCACGCCATCCCCATACATCAATATGATTAAGAGCAACGGCTTTTATCCGCACAGTTACTTCACCTATACTAGGTGAAGATGGCGGGGAAATATTGGTGATTTCAAGCCGACGATCATCGAAGAGTTGCAGTGCACGCATTATCATCCCCCTTAAATAATTATTGGTTAGCGTTATAAAATTTTATTATTACAGGATTATCCTTTATATGCAGTGATAACAAGACTCATATTTTGACCACCAAATCCAAATGAGTTTGACAAAACCGCATTGACACAGGACTTACGGCTATGATGAGGAACAACATCTAAGGGGATAGTAGGGTCAGGGTTATCATAATTTATTGTTGGTGGAAGTATTCCCGATTGAATGGTTAAAAGCGAAAAAACCGCTTCTATTGCACCAGCAGCAGTTAATGTATGCCCAATCATTGATTTATTAGAAGAGACAGGAATATGCTCTAAAAGATCACCGAATACTGTTGATAATGCAAGATATTCCATTTTTTCATTTTCAGGTGTTGAAGTTCCGTGGGCATTAATATAGTCAATTTCATTGATGGTTATTTTTGCATCGTCTAAAGCTTTGCGAACGGATTCAATTGCTGGTGATGCATCGGGTTTTGAACGTGTACGGTGAAAGTCATCGGCGGTTTCTCCACAGCCAGCTAAAATTCCTAAAACTGTAGCATTACGGTTTAATGCGCTTTGAAGAGATTCAAGAACAAGAGCGCCTGAGCCTTCTGCCATAACAAAACCATCTCGATCACGGCTAAAGGGTTTTGCTGCTTTTTCTGGAGGCTCATTCTGAGTTGAAAGAGCAGATAGTAGCGAAAAACGAATAAGAGATTCTGCTGAAACTGATCCATCTGTCGCAATTATGAGAGCTCTATTTGTCTCTCTCCGTCTAATAGACTCAACACCTAATTGAATTGCTGTTGCACCAGATGCACAGGCAGTGGAAAGTGTAACAGGAAGTCCTTTTGTGCCAAATGTTTTTTGAAGTTTTTCTGCAATTGCACCAAATTGTGTGGATTCAAAAAGCGTCTCATGGAGTTTATCCTTACAGACTTTAAGAAGATGTGCATAAGAAGGCTCATTATTGAATTCTTCCTCTTGATCAAGACTAAAACGTGCTTTCCATTCAAGTTCAACAGGAGGAGCAGCTAGAAAGAGTGGTCCATTAAAGTTTTTTTTATCAATAGCAGCTTGTTCTAAAGCTTCTTCAGCAGAAAGATGTGCAAGCTTCTCAGAGAGAGCTGAAGCACCAAGTGTACTTTCTTTAAGAAAATCAATTGTTCCAGCAATATGTGTATTTAATCCCTCAACGGGAAAACGTGTTATTTTGTGGATACCACTTACACCGCTTGTTAATTTTTGCCAATTTTCATGTTTCCCTTGTCCCAGTGATGTGACAATGCCTGCACCAGTTATTGCTACAAGTGGACGCCCAAAATGATCATGATATTTCACTATAGAAATTCCCCTTCAAACAGCAGTAAGACGCACAATACCTTCAGCTCTTTTTATACCAATCGTTGTAACAAATATTTCACGTACTTCTTTAGAAAAAGGTTTTTCATGAGGACTTAACGCTGGAAAACCGCGTTTTTTTTCAATTGAAAGTGCTGCAAGAGCTAGAGCTAGAGGAAATTGTGCTTCCCGCATATAACCAAATAATGTTGTAATGCCACGGTAAGATAGATCAGCATTATCAAGAGCATTTTGTTCTGCTTTTGTTGCTTCGTGAGCTCCTGAGGCTGCTGAAATGGCTAAGGCAGATTTAGCGCCCGCAGTTTTTAACATTGTTGCAATTGAATCTCTAAGTGAAGTTTTGGTTCTATCTATTTGGTCTGTAACAATTTGACTAATTTCAGCATAAGCACGTGCGTTACGTTTTTTCGCATGTTCTCCACTTTCAAGAACGAAGAAAATACCACCAGAACCGGTTATAATACCGCCGCCAGGGTAAACTTTACGACCCCACACTGGGCTCCATCCATTATGGGTTAAAAGACCACCAAGCTCATGCGCCAACAACATATCATAACTTTGTGCATTATAGGAACTTCCTACAAGAGCATGGGTACTTTGACCTGATTTAATACGAGCTACAGCAATTTGAAGTGCAGAAAGACCACTGCCTTCTTCTCCCATAAATGTACGAGATGATCCAGTGACTTTATGAACAATTGAAATGTTTCCTGCCAAAAGGTTTGAAAGTTGTGCCAAAAATAATGTTGGACGAAGTTCAGTTGAAAGAGCAACATTTAACATAGAAGCATGATCGGCAACAGCGCGCGCTTTAGAAAGAATCTGTGTATCAACAGTAATATCACGTTCTCCCCCACTTGCCGCTACGATCATATCCATTGTTGAAGTGAGTTGTTCATTATTTTTCATGCCAGCATCATCAAGAGCAAGACCAGCCGCATAGGTACCAAGACGCTGCCATGTTCCCATTTGCCGTTGATCACTTTTTTTAGGAATTTGTAAACTCCAATCAATTTCGGGCAATTTATGAACCGTGTAAGGTGAAAAAGTTGTATAATCTAGGTTTGGTGTACGGATTGGATCATTTAAGAGATTCCAATGTTGATCAGTTCCTTCCCCCAGAGAGCTTATGAGACCTATACCAGTGATGAATACAGATTGATCATGCATGGCGAAAAAACTACTCCGCCTGTTTTAAGGCAACGAGATCATCAATTTTTGCACAAAGGTTTTTAAGAACAAAGTATTCTTCTGTTGCAACGGTACCTTCGTTGACTTCTTGTGTCCATTGTTCTAGAGGGACTTTTATTCCAAAAGCTTTATCAATAGCGAAAACAATATCAAGAAAATCAAGACTGTCGATTCCTAAATCGTCAATTGTATGACTCTCAGGTGTAATTGTATTGCGATCAATTTCACTGATTTCTGCAATGATATCAGCAACTTTATCAAACGTGGAAGGCAATGTACGGATTCCTTATTATAGAGTTAGTAAATTCAAAATACATTTAATATTGTTCTTCTAGCCTTTTTTCTCTTTAAAAAAAAGACTTAATCCAGAATATAGCTGTCTTTATCTATAGAGAAAAGAGGTTTACAGTACATGAAATACTATATCTCAATATTTAAAAAACTTTGAAATTTTATTACGCATTTATTTTACGAGACTATTTTTTCTATTGGCAGCAAGGACAGCAAGGGCTGTTATATTAACAACTCCCCGGGAAGTTACTGAAGGTGTTAAGATATGGGCGGGACGTGCTGCCCCGATTAGAATAGGACCAACATGGAGTGCATTTGTGAGGCTTTTAACAGTGTTGAGCGTGATATTGGCTGAATCAAGTGTTGGAAAGACAAGCAAATTAGCTTCACTTTTAAGACGAGAATTAGGAAAAACACGATCACGAAAAACTTTGGAAAGGGCAGCATCAGCATGCATTTCACCATCTGCTTCTAAATCAGGGTGTAATTTGGCAAGAATTTCTGTTGCACGTCGCATTTTACGCGCACTTTCTGTGTTTTTAGAACCAAAGTTTGAGTGTGATAATAAGGCTGCTTTTGGTGTTATTCCAAATGCTTCAACTTCTTGAGCTGCCAACACAGTCATTTCAGCGATTTCTTCTGCAGAAGGATTTTCATTGACGTAAGTATCTGTAAGGAAAAGAGTACGTTGTTGAGAGATAAGCAAACTCATAGCAGAAAAACGGTGAACATGAGGATCAAGACCGATAATTTGTTCAATCAATTCAAGTTGACGTTCAAAGCGTCCTTCTAAGCCGCAAATCATTGCATCTGCTTCTTCACGCATAACGGCAAGGGCAGCAATAGCCGTTGTTGATGTTCTCACTACTGTTTTTGCCATTTCAGGCGTAACACCACGCCTTCCTGTATAATGAAAAAATAAATTAACATAATCACGAAAACGTGGATCATCTTCAGGGTTTGTTAATTCAAAATCTATACCGGGACGAATTCTTAAACCAAAGCGTTTTAATCTTGCTTCTACGACATGTGGACGGCCGATAAGGAGGGGCGTTGCTGTTTGTTCTTCAATGACAACTTGTGCCGCACGAAGGACGCGTTCATCTTCACCATTGGCATAGATGACGCGTTTACGTTTTGCTGTTTTTGCTGCAGCAAAAACAGGTTTCATTGTTAAACCAGAAAGAAAGACAAATCGATTGAGGATATCATAGTAGGCCTCCATATCTTCAATGGGACGAATGGCAACACCAGTTGTCATTGCTGCTTTAGCAACAGCGGGGGCAATACGCAGTATTAAACGCGGATCAAAAGGAGAGGGGATTAGATAGTCTGGTCCAAAATTGGGTGGTTCTTTTGAGTATGCACGTGCTACAACATCTGAAGTTTCTTCACGTGCAAGGGCAGCAATCGCATGAACAGCGGCCATTTTCATTTCTTCATTAATTGCACTAGCACCTACGTCTAATGCACCACGGAAGATATAGGGAAAACAAAGGACATTATTAACTTGATTGGGATAATCAGAGCGTCCTGTGCAGATCATTGCATCTGGTCGTATAGAGCGTGCTTCTTCAGGCATAATTTCTGGTACTGGATTAGCCAGTGCTAAAATGAGTGGATTTTGAGCCATTCTTTTAAGATATTCAGGCTTTAAAACACCACCTGCAGATAGGCCTAGAAAAATATCCGCATCATCAATAATATCAGATAAAGTTCGTGCGTCCGTTTTTTGTGCGTAATTGATTTTCCAACGATCCATAAGGGTCTTGCGACCTTCATAAACAACTCCCTCTAAGTCACTAAGCCAAATATTTTCAACTTTTGCCCCAAGACGAACCAAAAGATTAAGGCAAGCGAGGGCAGCAGCACCTGCACCTGAGGTAACTATTTTTGCATTTTCAATTTTTTTTCCTGAAAGATTTAAGGCATTTAATACAGCCGCAGAAACAATAATGGCAGTTCCATGTTGGTCATCATGAAAAACTGGAATTTTCATTTTAGCACGAAGCTTTTCTTCGATGTCAAAACATTCAGGAGCCTTAATGTCTTCAAGATTAATACCACCAAATGTAGGTTCTAAAGTCGATACCGTTTGTACCATTTGTTCTATATCGGATGCATCAATTTCAATATCAAAGACATCAATATTCGCAAATTTTTTGAATAAAACGGCTTTACCTTCCATAACTGGCTTTGAAGCAAGAGGGCCAATATTTCCTAAACCAAGAACAGCAGTTCCATTGGATATAACAGCGACTAAATTAGAACGGGAGGTATATTGAGCAGCAAGATTAGGATCTTCATGAATTGCAAGACATGGTGCAGCAACACCTGGAGAATAAGCAAGAGCTAAATCACGTTGGTTATCAAGAGGTTTTGTTGCTTGTATTTCCAATTTTCCAGGTTTAGGGTACTGGTGATAAAAAAGTGCGGCACTGTCAAGTTCAGCTTTTGGTGAACTGAAATCACTATTTCGTTCTCTAGACATTTTTATGATATCCAAGTTAGCGTATGTGTATATGAGATGTTCCATCTACGATAAGGTTTTGTCCACTAATAGATCCTCATTTCTCTGAATATCAAAATGCATGAGTATGAGAAAACTCTTCTGGATCGTAAAACCAGTTTGATGATTCTTTTTGTTTGTGTGCATGAATAATTTCATTGATAGAAGCACGATTAGTTTTTTCTTTCCTTAATAAAACGCGTAAAAATTGATTAGTCTACAAACGAATAAAATATTACTAATAATTACATTACCAAGCCATTATTTTTTTTGCAATGCTTACAACTTAAGGAAAGAAAAGAAGAGTGTTTTCTATTAACTTCATCTTCTTTATTTAAATTTCTATAGGGAGGTAGAAGAAATTTTAAATAACAATTTGCAATTTATAAATTATTTTTGCAGCTATTTAAAAGGAAATTGGAACTTTAAAAATGGGAGTTGTTTTGTTTATTATTCAATTGAACTCTTAATAATGCAAACTTTATAATTTATAATGAATCATCTCGTATGTTGAATGAGAAATTTGAATACAATAAGATTCTTTTAGCTCAAACTCATCTAATATAATAAAAAATATTTACTTACATAATTCAAACGAGAGTAATATGTGGATAAAAAACATTAAAAAAAATAAATAGAAGTGTTTCTATGAGCTATTTTAATACAAAAGCATGAATTTTTTTCACAATTAATAAAAATAATTATTACCGATTTTGTACCTTTATGAAACTATGAAAAATAAAGGAGTTAAGAAAAAGATAAGGAAATAGAAAACATGCTTTATCATTCTTAGAATGATACGTTGTTTGATAAGCCATTACGCTTCTTTAGGGTTATTGCTTAGGATATCAAAGAAAACCGCATGCCAATTATCCCAACCTTTGAAGTACAAAGCTACAGTTGAAAAAAAAGCATTCTATGATGAGCCATTAAAACAACTGGAGAGAGAAAGTGGAAAAAATATCTTTTTCCACTTTCTTATTTGTTATTGGATTCGACCACTTGCATGAGCAAGCATAGTATAAACTTTTCCGGTATCTGATATCAAGTACTTGCGAACTGAGTTGGAAGAGCCAGAACTGCGCGATATATCACGTAAGAGCTTTTCGAAATCTGTAACATATTGATTCACTGAACGTTTAAACCCAAAATCGCTCATATATTTTTTCTTAATCATTTCAAATATTTTTTGTCCATTTAAGGTATAAAGGCGTTCTGTTACGATGTTTTTTTGTCCACGTTGATAATGATCCCATAGCTCAACAATGGCATTGTGATTAATAGCTTGCACTATACCAGAAGCTAATGAATTAAGAGAGCAGTTTGCAGGAGATGGTTTTGTTTGCACTGATGTTAAAACATCATCACTAGGGGGAGCATCATAAAATGTTTCTTCACGTGAAGCTCTTTCTAAGAGATTTGATACCCATTTATTTGGTCTTTTTTTGCTTTGATCTTGTTGCAAAATAGGCTTAGGTGGCACAATCTTTTTAACAGACTCAGTGGAACTGTCACTTTTTTGATTAAACATTGATGATGTAGGAAATGCTGACATTAGCTGTTTTTGTGCGCTCTTTTGATCATTTTGTATAACACTGACTAAATCTTGTAACGCTGTAATCTGTTCATTCAAAGCTGTGCGAATTGTTTGCGTTGTTTCTTTTGTTTTTTCTGGAAGTTTTTTTACATTTTCATTGATATCATTATTAATCTTTGAAAGCTCTAAACGAACTTCATCAGCGGAGCGACGTATATCTTCTGCTGCTTCTGAAAAACGCGTTGATGCTTCACTAACAAGCTTATTAAGTGATTGTTGGAATGAATTTGTGGAGTTACGCGCATTCTTATCAGAGCGTTCAAGTGCTAAGTTGAAGATTTTTTCATAATGCCCAATCATTTGATTAATTTCATGAGACTTTGAAACAAGAGCATCGCTTAATACAGAAAGCGTATTATGTTTTTCTTCAAGTGTTGCACTAAGTGAATTTTCAGACTGTTCAAGAACATGAATAGTTTGGGAAAGTGTCTTTGCATGTTCACCAAAACTGCTCGTTATATGATTAATTTGTTCAAAGGTACTCTTTGAAAGTCCTTGCAGAATTTCAACATTAGTATTGAGCGCTTGATTTGAAGCTGACAAACGCTCTGCTACTTGGTCCGTGTTGCGGAAAAAATTATTCGTACTCTCATTAAACTGCCCATCAATATTTTGAACAGCCGATAATAAAACATTACTATTTTCGTGAAAATTGTAAATTGATTGATTCAACTGTGTTAAGATGGATGAGACATTATTAACAAGCTCTTCCTTCATAATCGTTATTGTTTGAAGTGTTTCAGAGTTAGCTTTGGTTAAGCTATTCACTAAAGATTCATTATGTGCATAAATTCTTTGTTCAGCATCTTGTGTGGAAAGAGAGAGTTGTTCACCGATATGCTGTGTTAAAGAATCAATTGATTCTGTCGTATTTTGCGCTGCTTGATTTAAGTGATTTGTAAGCTCTGTTATTTTTCCAACATGTTGTGAAATTTGTGTTGTTGTTTGATTTCCAGCATCTTCCAGACGGCTCGTTACATCAGAGAGCTGATATCCTAAATTATTTTTAAGATTTTGCATAGAGTGATGAAGAACATCACAGCGTTCATTAAGAACTTGTTCTATTGCTGTTGTTGATGTGTGAATAGTTTCATTCAATAATGCTTGTGCATTATGGCTGGCTGTTGCGAAAGCTTCGACAGTATGCGCTGTTTGTTCAGACAGAACTGACAGAACTTTTTCACTGGTATCATAAACAGTTTTTTTGACATTTGATACAATGCGATTGCCTGATTCTGAGAGAATATTTTCTGCTTGTGCAGTAACATTTGTAACAGATGAAAGAATTTGTTCACTCGTAGAAGAAAGAATATCAGAAGCTTTTATAATCTTATTATGCAGGTTATCTGTCACTGTATTAACAGAGTCTTCTAAGGTTACACGCATATTGTCAACACTGCTTTCCAGCGCTTGTTGAATTATCTGACTTTGCTCATTACTAATCATGAGAGACGTTTTTAATGTGTCAGAACGTTCCTCAATAACAGATGTTTGCATATCAATGGCTTCACAGATTTGGCTAAATTTTTCAGATAATGTTTCCTCTAGCGTTGTTGTCCGTTCAAAAATTTTGTGTGCACGATCTTCTAGATCTGTATCGAATGATTCCATACGTGTTTCAAGGGTTTCAAAGAAAACACCACTCGATTGAGAGAGAGTATTCTTTAAAATTTCGGCATGGCTTTCAAGGTTTTTGATATGATCTTGAACCGTTTCAGTAATGTTTTTATTATTGGCGACAATTGCACTCTCAACTAAATCTATTTGTTGTTTCAATGCAACATCGACACGTATATCACTTTTTGCAATGAGATTATGGATTGTTTCCATGCGTTGTTCAAGTGTGCGTGCTTGATCGGCAAGAACTTCATTGAGAGAAAAACTATTAATCGCTAAAGAATCGCGCAGAGCATCGGCACGGATATCAATATTTCTCGCTTGTGCTTCTAAAGCATCTTGGGTTGTATTACAACTTTGTACAATGACATCTTGTAACTTTTCAGTGCATTGAATGATGTTTGTAATATGATTTTCAGCTTGTTTATCAACGACTTGAACATTATCAGCCAAAACTTTTTCAATATGAGAAGTATTTTGGGACAAAACATCAATTTGATTTCTTAATGTATCCGCAATTTTATTTTTCTCGTTATCGAGCATGTCTGCCATAAGAGCTCGTTGATCAGAAAGTTGTACTTTAAAATCTTGTGAACGTTCTTGTATGATATCAACAATGGCATTGTCGACATATTGAATTTCTTCTCTCAGACTTTCCTTACTTTTATCAATTGCAGAAAGAATAGCTTCACGTCCATTTGTAAATGCATGGGTAATGTCTGCTGTTTTTTCTTGGAGGTTCTCATTTATTTTCAAGACATGAGCTTCCAAGAAGTTACCAAGTTTTTCAGCATTATCCTCTAAAGCCTGACTGCGTTCTATAAAGGAATCAATGATGGAATCACTATGTTCTTTAAGAGAAAGATCAACAGTTGCTAAACGTTGTTCAAAGGCTCCAATTGCTTGCGAGGTTACGTTATCAAATTTAGAAGAGAGTTTATGTGCTTGGTCGTCGAGCTTTAAGATCTTCTCATCAAAATTCTGTAGAGATTGATTATTACGATCAATAAGAGCTTTATCCAAGGCTTTAAACTTTTCATCAACAGCGTGCAAAGTTTGATCTGTTACTGCTTGTATATGTGTTGCAATTTTAGCAACATGTACTTCTGCTTTTTCAGCTGTTTCATTAAAAGTTTTTTCTATTTGTTTTTCATTATAATCAAATCGTTTTGCAAAACCATCAAAGTTTTTTCCTAATTCATGAAAAAATTCCGTGTTTTTCTGCTGAATTTGTGTTGTTGTTTTGTTAAATTTTTCAACAAGTTGATTTGTTACGCCATCACCGGCATAGGAAAGTTTTTCAACAAGGTCTTCACCTTGTTTTTGTAAAGTTTGAGAAAGGGTTTGTGCAAGCTTTTCAACATTGGTCACAATGTTAGAGGTAACCAAACCAAATTCATCACTCAGTTGTTCTTGGGTTCCTTTAATTGTTGATTGTACGCGATCTGCGTGATTCAAAATGGCTATGCGTTCATTACTCAATTCTTTGATTAATGTGTGAATGCGTGATTCATTCTCAGCATAGGCTTGTTCTAGATTGTGAACTTCACCTTGTATGATTGCTTCAAGTTCAACAGCACGTCCGAGGGTACGTTCAATACCTTCGTTCATTGCCGCTACTTCTTCACGAATGGTTTGCCCTATAGCAATAGCTTGTTTTTCAGATAGATGTTGTGGTTCACTAAGGCGCTGTGCAGCATTGGTCATAAGAAGCGCAATATTATGCAAGTCGTTTGAACGTTTTGTTAATTGAGCAACGCCCCAAGATATAAGGATAGGAATTGCTGTTCCGGCTGCTACAGCAAGTCCTGTTGGGGATGTAACAAAAGTGCTGATATTGGATAAGGAGCTGAGTCCGGTAGGTGCGAGTTTATGCGCAATAAAAGCTCCTCCCGTTGCCCATAAAGCACTAAGCGCTGTTGTATACCAGTAGACTCGAGAGGAAGAACGCTGCTTGAATGGTCCAAAATTTACAGGGGTTGTTATATCATCATTTGCAGGAAGAAGTTTTGTAGGCAATAATGTATTATGAACAGTTCCACCTGAAATATCAGGTGAAGGTTTTGGAGCAAAAAGCTGTTCAACAACGGATTTATCAACAACAGCTTCATCATGAATATTAGAAACAAAAGTTGACGTACCGTTTTCAGCAAAAAATTCTTCTTCTGCCATTGCAATTTTTTGAATCAGATCATCGACATTAACAACATTTTCAGAATTATTGGATGATATCGTTTCAAATCCTGTGTCATCGAAATCAAAGTTCATAGCTTTTGTGAGGGCTTCTTCAACTTCAACTTCAAATGTTTGCAATTTTGTTCTGCGTGCCATACTCGCCTCGTACTCTTACAGCCGGAAAAGGGATACGTTCTCTTCCACATAATTTCTACATACTAGCTGTTAATTATTTAGAAAGGAATATGCTTAGGGAAAAATTTTAAAAACTTATCAAGATAAAGTTAACGCGGTTTCTTGTACCCTGTTTAAAAATGTTATAAAATATAGTAAAAACAATTTATTATTTAAATCTAACTAAAACAAAAATACTGTTTACAACTTGTGTTTATAGAAAGCTTTATAAGCCGGCAGTCTTTGAAATAAGGACAATTTAATAGCGGTTATATATACAGTAAGGTGCGAATGTCTCTCTTTAATATCGACAATCGTTAATAAATGTTGTTGTCCGCTTACTTTTATTGATTCTAAACGAAGCAGATTTATCATCACATATAGTCTGTAATAGCTTAGGATGTATAAAAGTATGCCTTTGAATTGTAAGCTCATAAAAAAGTAAACGTGGAAAAATTTTTAATTTAATATAGCTTTTCGTAAGTTGTACTTTATTATTGTCTTAAAGAGCTGTTTTTTCTCTAATTTCAGTTGTTTGTTGCTGAATTTTTAAGCTTCTACGTTGACAATTGGATATTTTTCAGTCGATATGCATGCACGAATATTTTATGCAATCTAGATAAAGGTGTAAGAATAATGGCAGAGCGATCACAACACCTGCAAGATGTGTTTTTAAATACGGTGCGTAAGCAAAAAATTTCCCTTACAATTTTTCTTGTCAATGGCGTTAAACTCACGGGTATTGTAACTTCATTTGATAATTTTTGTGTTCTTTTGCGCCGAGATGGACACGCGCAATTGGTTTATAAGCATGCTATTTCTACGATTATGCCTGGACAGCCTGTACAGATGTTTGAGGGTGAAAGTCCTGAGTAAACATATCATTTTAAGATAGACCTCTTATCCCATTTAAAAGTACTTAGATTGCTATGATAAATGAAAATGAGAGATTAGGAGGGGTATTTTCGCAGAATACAGGACAGGTGCGCGCACTTGTTTTGATACCGATTTTTCAAGAAAATAGAAGTGAAAGCTCTTTGAGAGAGTGTTCTATATCTTCTCGTGTTAAAGAATCATTGGGGTTAGCACGTGCTATAAGGTTAGAAGTTGTTAATTATGAAACGATTAATATTGCAACGCCTCGCTCTGCGACTCTCTTTGGAAAAGGTAAAGTAGATGCGTTAACCTGTTATATAGATGAATATTCTATTGAGCTTGCGATTGTAGATCACTTTTTAACGCCAGTACAGCAGCGTAATTTAGAAAAATTGTGGAATTGCAAAGTTATCGATAGAACGGCTTTGATTCTTGAAATTTTTGGGGACCGTGCACGAACAAAAGAAGGAGTTTTGCAAGTAGAGTTAGCGCACTTGTCCTATCAAAAAGGGAGGCTTGTGCGGAGTTGGACGCACTTGGAAAGGCAACGGGTGGGGCGTGGCTTCCTAGGTGGACCTGGTGAGACGCAAATTGAAGCAGATAGGCGTCTTTTACAAGAAAAAATTATTCGTATTCGCCGCGAATTGCAAACGGTTATTAAAACACGTGCACTTCATAGAGCAAAAAGGAAAAAAACATCTTATCCTGTTGTGGCACTGGTAGGATATACGAATACAGGAAAGTCAACTCTCTTTAACCGTTTAAGCGGTGCAGATGTTTTAGCAAAGAATATGTTATTTGCAACGCTTGACCCGACTTTGCGCAAAGTTGTGCTTCCCCATGGAAAAACTGTTCTTTTGTCTGATACTGTAGGGTTTATTTCTAACTTGCCAACGAATTTGATTGCAGCTTTTAGAGCAACCCTTGAAGAAGTGGTTGAAGCGGATCTCATTCTTCATATAAGAGATATGTCAGATCTTGATCATCGAGCACATGCCCAAGATGTTTTAGAAGTGCTTTCAAGTCTTGATATCGATATTGATGATATGGAGCATATCATAGAAGTTTGGAATAAGATTGATATGTTAGATGAGCAAGCATTGAATGTTTTACAAACAAGCGCAAAGACGCGATTAAATCCTGCTCTCATGGTATCAGCACTTAAGGGGGATGGACTCGATCAATTATTAAGAGCCATTGAAAAGCGAATTTTTGGAGAGGTGCAAAGCATTGAATATCTTTTACAACCTCATGAAATGTCGCTTATTGATTGGTTTTATGAAAACTCTGCGGAAATAGTGCAAGAAGGGCATGATGATGGGTCTATTACCATTAGAGCGGTTGTTACTTCTGAAGCAAAAAAACAACTAGAGAGCCTCAAAAAAAATATGAATTAAGTTCTTTAAAGCTATTTTTGAACATTTGTTCTTAAATTTTATATTTTTATTATCTCAAAATAATATGACAGCAAGTTAAGAGGATAGTTACTACTTTCTCTTAATAAAACAATATGAAGAAGTATTTTGCTGGTTAAAATAAAGATGAGTCTTACATGTAATAAAAGACTATTCGTACGTACCGTATGGCGAAGCATTTTGATTGTTTTGCTATTACAAATGCTATGTGTATCTTTGATTTGGTTGTATTATTTTGTCCAGCCTCGTGGTTACCAAGCAACTTTAACATTTTCATTATCTGATTCTGTAGGAAAGCCATTACCAATTAAAAAGAAAGACAATGTTATCGCCTTTTTGTTTTCACAGCCTATGTTCTTCAATGATTCGAATTTTTCTTTAAGTGCTTCTTATAAGAAAAAAAATCATGAAAATATCCGTTTATCGCGTCATGGTGATTTTATCGATCTTACTTTTGAAGCCGAGACACTTGAAGCAGCTCAACGTGGGTTGGAAACTTGGTTTTCCGCATTTTCACAAGCAATCATAAAACAGAAACAATTCTTGTTAAATGATAAATTAGAAGACAAACAATATGATAATATTGCAATCCTTAATATCGTGCAGGAATTTCGTAAATCTATTGATTCTTTTATTCAGCGTGGTGTAAAACAAACAGAGCTTCATGATCTTTCGATGCAATTAACGCAAGCAACTTTAAAGCGTATTCATTTAACAAGTTTGAATTCAACGATTAACATGATGCGTGAAAATGGGCAGTCTTTACTGTCTTTATCGTTTATTGCAGGCAATTCAGCAATTGCTGCTCTGGAATCTAAACGTGATCTCTTGGAAACACAAAGAGCACATATGGCTGTGCAATTAGGGTGGACACATCCTCAAATTAAAGCGATGACTGCAGAATTAGAGACAGTTTCTCATCAATTAAAAAATAAAATTTTACAAATCGTTTATCAAGTTCATTCAGATGAGGTTATTGCAACGGAATTAGAAAAACAGCTCAAAAAAAGAATGAACTTTTTTGTAAAAGATCAATCCCAATCTTTGAATGAAATATTTAACGAGTTTGAAAATAAAATAAAAGTAGCAGTCGATGCCCAAAATGAAGCGATGAGCAAGTCTGCTCAACGAAGAGAAAAAATTATTGATTCATATCGGAGATTGAGTGATGATCCTCTTCTCTTACAAAATACAAATATCCACGTGGTCACGCCAACAACGTTAGCACCAATTTCTTTTATGGCTCTTTATGGAAAAAATATTCTTGTGAGTGCATTGGTCAGTTTCCTTACTCTTTTGCTAGGAATATTGTTATTCTATCCGTGCTTTAAAAGGAAAAAAGACCAAATCTCAGAAGAGGATTTGAGATCAAAAGAAAATGATCTTAAGAAAAATGAGAGTATTTTAGTCTCTCAAGAAATGAAAAATTTTGAAGCTTTTATTACGATAGAGGGATTATCTGATGTTTTGAAATGGCGTGCTTCAACCATTATTTCAATCATTGGACCAGAAGCTGCACGGACAGCGGCAAAGCTTTCACTTCATCTCACAAAAGAGAACAAAACAATTTTGTTGGTCGATATTTCTGGTCAACAAATAGAGAAAGTCATAGGCCCACATCGCGGACTGAGTGATATTTTAACGGGCAATGCCAAGTTGCATGATGTTATTTACCGTGATTATGATACGGGGGTTGATATTCTTCCTCAGGGGTTAACAAGTGCTATTTCAGCACAAGATTTTTCAAATGATATTTTTCATATATTACAAGAATTTAAAAAAGAATATGATTTTATCATCCTAGAGATGGCAAGCGAACCCAAATATGGGTTTGAGCAATTTGCAGAGCTAACAGACTATTATATTTGTAATACTGTTCTTAATAAACAAGAATGGATGATGCGTATGGTAGACAGCTTTCCAAAGACTGTTTATCGCGTTGTAGCATCATAAGCTTCGTAAAAAAGAAATATGTATCGCATGTTATAGTGGTACGCTTGTTTTTTGCTAAAGTTGTAGTACATACTAAAATAGACAAAGAGTTAATGTTTAAATTTTAAAATGCATTTTAGTTGGAGAGAAGCGTGGGGCAATCAGAGATGGCAGTAAAGAGATTAAACAATAGCATTTTAACGCCTGTGCAAAAGGAAAATAGAAAACATATACAGGTGTGGCTTTACTCTATTTTATTGCTTTGTTTGGCAATTGTCTTAGTAGGTGGCGCTACTCGTTTGACGGGATCAGGATTATCTATAACGGAATGGAAGCCAATACACGGCGTTATTCCACCGATTGGTGAGGATCAATGGCAAGAGGAATTTTTAAAATATCAACAAATAGCACAATATAAGCTGCTTAATCCTGATATGACCTTAAGTGCTTTTAAGGTCATTTTTTGGTGGGAATGGGCGCATCGTGTTCTTGGGCGTCTTGTTGGTCTTGTCGCTTTATTGGGGCTCATTTGGTTTTGGGCGACTAAGCGTGTTGAAAAAAATATCTTACTCCCGCTTATTGTTGTACCTATTCTTATCGCCTTTCAAGGCTTTATTGGTTGGTGGATGGTTGCTTCAGGGATTGGGCAAAGTAATTTAACAAGTGTGAGCCAATATCGTTTGGCATTTCATCTTATAACAGCATGTTTTGTTATTGTTTTTGTTACTTATTTATCTCGAGGGCTTGCAGAATATTCAGAAAAACCAGCAAATAAAAAGGTGCAATATTTTGCGGCATGGCTTGTTATTCTCGTCTTGATAGAGATTTATTTCGGAGCTTTGGTTGCAGGGCTTCATGCTGGAAAAGTCTATAATACATGGCCCCTTATGGATGGGCAGATTATTCCTGATGGATTGTTGCAGCATCGTCCTGTTTGGCTCAATTTATTCGAAAATTCCTTAATGGTTCAATTTATTCATCGGTTTTTTGCTTATTTTTTATTGATTGCCTCGGCTATTCATGCTTTCTATGTACAAAAAAATGCTCCACATTCAACTCATTCTCGTCGTGCATTTCTTATCTGTGTTATGATTATTATCCAAGCAGTCTTGGGTATCTTAACACTGTTACATGAGGTTCCGATAAGTTTGGGGCTCATTCATCAAAGTATGGCATTAGTCGTGTTGTGTTTTGTTGTTGCACATTGGCGAGCAACAAAAGGGGCTTATCGCGTTGTTGAATAAAAGTTTGTGGGTAGGGAGGTTTAGTCGCTTGAAAGCATTAAATCGAGGTTTTGGATAGCTGCAGCTGATGCGCCTTTTCCTAAATTATCGAATATGGCGCTGAGATTAAAAATACCTTCACGATCATTTCCAAATACGAACAGTTTCATACCATCTTTATTGGCTAAACACTCTGGATTAAGTCTTTGAAGTGAAGCAGTTTCTTCTTGTGATGCAACTAAAATGGTATTTTGTCCATCGTAATGGTTTGCGAGAATTTCGCGCAAATCAGAACAGTTTGCTGATTTTGTGAATAAATGGCGATGCAGAGGAAGATTCACAATCATTCCTTGGGGAAAACGACCCACACTTGGTATAAAAACTGGGGGTTGATTGATTTGTCCATAGATTTTAATTTCTGGCACATGTTTGTGTTCAAGATTAAGACCATAGATAAAATAATTGTCCTGAATATTTTGTTGAGATTGATTTTCCATTTGTAAAATCAACTGTTTTCCACCACCGGTATAGCCGGAGATTGCATTAATCGAGATGGGATAATCGGCGTCTAGCAGTCCTGCTTCACGGAGTGGGCGAATCAAACTAATGGCACCGGTAGGATAGCATCCGGGATTGGTTATATAATGTGCTGCTTGGATGCGCTTTCTTTGTCCTGCTGTCATTTCAGGAAAACCGTAAACCCAGTCTGGTGCAACACGGTGGGCTGTCGAGCTATCAATAATCCTAATGTTTTTATTTTTTTGAAGCCAATGAACCGTTTCGCGTGCAGCATCATCTGGAAGACACAAAATAGCAATATCGGCTTGATTAAGATAGTCTTGTCGCAGATGAACATTATGGCGATCTTTATGAGCAAGAGAGAGTAGTTTTAAATCTGTACGCCTTTCTAAGCGTTTTTGTATTTGTAGTCCGGTTGTGCCATGTTCACCATCAATAAAAACTTTGGTTAGCATTTTTATTTGCCTTCGTATTAACTTTGCCTATTATATTCAGCTTTTCACATTATAAATTATTTTTAATCATTAAATTATTGAATTTCTTTAGATTATAGATATTTTTTGTAAAAGGTGTAAACAAATAAGAGTGTAAAAAAAGAAATGTAATCTCATTTTTTACTATTCTCGAGAGGAAAGTTTTTCGCTGTTTTTATAACAAAGAATAAGATAAATATTTGCCTCATTATTTTTGAGTGTAAGTAGTTTAAAATGTTTGGTTTGCATGGTTTGCTGTGTTATCGTTCCTTGACTTTATTTTTTTATGTTAGGAATGTGTTTTATGACTCAGCAAGAAAATGACGCACAAAAGCGCTTTTTTAATGATAATTTACAAACTGTTGATGGTGCAATTTTTGACGCAATTAGAGGGGAGTTTGAGCGTCAACAACATGAAATTGAGCTTATTGCTTCAGAGAATATTGTTTCAAGAGCGGTCCTTGAAGCGCAGGGGTCTGTTTTAACCAATAAGTATGCAGAAGGTTATCCAAGAAAGCGCTACTATGGTGGGTGTCAATTTGTTGATGTCGTTGAAGATTTAGCTATTGAAAGGGCAAAACTGCTTTTCGGTGCTGCGTTTGCGAATGTACAGCCTAATTCTGGTAGCCAAATGAATCAAGCTGTCTTTTTAGCTTTACTTCAGCCTGGTGACACATTTATGGGGTTGGATTTAAATGCTGGAGGTCACCTTACGCATGGTTCACCTGTTAATATGTCAGGAAAATGGTTTGATGTTGTTTCCTATGGTGTGCGTCAAGAAGATCAGATTATTGATATGGATGAGGTTGAGCAGCTTGCAAAAGAACGTAAGCCAAAACTTATTATAGCAGGGGGCTCATCTTATCCACGGCTATGGGATTGGGAAAGATTCCGTGAAATTGCAGATGAAATCGGTGCTCATTTACTCGTTGATATGTCTCATATTGCTGGTCT
Organism: Bartonella sp. AP258QHHD; assembly: GCF_042196145.1. Lineage (NCBI taxonomy): Bacteria > Pseudomonadati > Pseudomonadota > Alphaproteobacteria > Hyphomicrobiales > Bartonellaceae > Bartonella > Bartonella sp. AP258QHHD. The sequence goes on along the minus strand of NZ_JBHIPR010000018.1, from coordinate 16,160 downwards.
TGTTGCTGGTGGCGTGCATCCTTCACCTGTTCCACATGCGCATATTGTAACAACAACAACACATAAATCGCTTCGAGGTCCTCGGGGTGGTTTAATATTGACAAATGATGAGGCTTTATCCAGAAAAATTAATTCTGCAATTTTTCCTGGTCTTCAAGGTGGTCCTTTAATGCATGTGATTGCCGCAAAGGCTGTTGCGTTTGAGGAGGCTTTGCGTCCCTCTTTCAAGAGTTACAGTGCCAATGTTGTCGCTAATGCGAAAACTTTAGCAAAAACATTACAGGGTAATGGTTTTAATATTGTTTCTGGTGGTACAGATAATCATTTGTTGTTGGTTGATTTACGTTCTAAAAATCTAACAGGTAAACGTGCTGAATTGGCTTTGGGACGCGCTCATATTACCTGCAATAAAAATGGCATTCCTTTTGATTCTGAAACGCCATCTATAACATCGGGAATTCGTTTGGGATCACCTGCTGCCACGACGCGTGGTTTTTTAGAAAAAGAGTTTATTCAAGTTGGTCATCTGATTTCAGAAGTTCTTGATGGTCTTCGGAGTGCAAAAAGTGATGAAGATAATCATGCCGTTGAAATGGCTGTTGAGAAAAAGGTAAAAGATATAACGAATCAATTTCCTCTTTACTCTTATCTTAGCACTCGTTAAGGATACAAAGGATGCGCTGTCCTTACTGCCAATATGAGGATACACAGGTCAAAGACTCTCGTCCAGCAGAAGAGGGGGCAGTGATTCGCCGCCGCCGTGTGTGTTCCGTTTGTGGTGGTCGTTTTACAACTTTTGAACGTGTTCAGTTGCGTGAGCTCTTGGTTGCTAAAAAAAGTGGACGATGTGAACCCTTCGATCGTGATAAGTTAATGCGATCAGTTGATGTGGCTGTACGTAAGCGCAATATTGATCCTGATCATATTGAACGAGCAATTTCTGGCATTGTACGCCAGCTTGAAAGTTTGGGAGAACCAGAGATTTCTTCAGAAAAAATTGGGCATCTTGTGATGGAAGCATTGAAAAGAATTGATGATATTGCTTATATTCGTTTTGCTTCTGTGTATCGAGATTTTCGTAATGCAAGCGATTTTCACGATGTTATAGATGAATTGTCAAAGGGTATCGCGGATACAGAATCTCGTTTTGATGAATAAAAAAGTGCAAGATGAACGGTTTATGGCTGCAGCTATTCGTTTAGCAGAACGTCATGTCGGTCTTACAGGTGAGAATCCTTCCGTTGGTACGTTAATTGTGCGAAACGATAATGGTGCTGTGGGGGCTTTTATTGTTGGCTATGGCGTAACAGCTATTCATGGGAGTCCTCATGCGGAAGTGCAAGCTTTACACATGGCAGGTTCTTTGGCTCAAGGAGCGACTGCTTATGTTACTTTAGAACCTTGTGCGCATTATGGAAAAACTTCGCCGTGTGTGAATGCGCTTATTGATTCAGGTGTTTCTCGAGTTGTTATTGCGCTGACTGATTGTGACAAGCGTGTTGATGGTCATGGTATTGCTCTTTTGCGAGCGGCGGGTATTGAAGTGGTTGAGGGCATTTTAGCTGAAGAGGCTTTTGAATCCTTATGGACGCATTGGTGCATAAGGAAGATACAACGCTGTGCGGTCACTTTTAAAATGGCAATTTCTGCCGATAATGGTGTTGGAAAAAGAGAGAAGGGCAGCGTAAAAATTAGTGGAACACTTTCTCATGCCCATACGCATATTCTACGTGCTCAAAATAATGCTATCCTCGTTGGTATTGGTACTATATTAGCAGATGATCCACAACTCAATTGCCGCTTGCCAGGGATGGAAATGCGCTCACCAATTCGTATTATTTTGGATGCAGATTTATCTATCCCCCTTGATGCAAAAGTTGTCCAAACAGCCATAAAAATTCCTACATGGGTTATTTGTGATGTGGATATTTCAAAGAAAAGCAAAAAAAAATGCATTGGAGCAATATGGTGTGTCTGTTTATTCGGTCGAGATGAACAATGGTTGTGTAGAACCCTTTGCTCTTTTACAGATGCTTTATAAACATGGGATTAATAGTGTTTTATTGGAAGGGGGTGTCAAGACAGGGGAAAAATTTTTGAATGCTGGTTGTGTTGATCATTTGATATGTTTTCATACCCCCATTGTTTTAGGCAAAAATCGTATTGAAGCCCCTCATTTTGGAAATTATCTCTCGCAGTTTCATGAGATTGAGACAAGAATGTTTGGAAATGACCGTTTTTATAAGTGGAGACGTAAGACATTATGTTCACAGGAATTATAACGGATATTGGTTGTGTTGAAGATGTTCAACCTTTAAAGCAGGGGATGCGTTTAAAGATTTCTACCCGCTATGCTATAGAAAGCTTAGCAATTGGGGCGTCAATTGCTTGTTCAGGAATTTGTCTGACAATTGTAGAGCGAGGATTAAAGCAAGAAGATTCCAATTGGTTTGTTGTCGAGGCGTGGGAAGAAACATTACGTTTAACGAATCTTGCACAATGGATAAAAGGAACTTTTGTTAATTTGGAACGTTCGCTTCGATTGGGTGATGAAATGGGAGGACATTTAGTTTCTGGTCATATTGATGGTTTGGCTGAAATCATTGATCAAAAAAATGAAGGGGATGCAATTCGCTTTTATTTAAAAGTTTCAAGACAATTTATGCCTTTCATTGTTAATAAGGGATCTATTGCACTTAATGGGACATCTTTGACTGTTAATGGTGTTGAGGATTGTGTTTTTGATGTTCTTATTATTCGCCATACACTTGAAATGACAACGTGGGGACAAGCTAAAATTGGAGATCGGGTCAATTTGGAAATTGATCAACTTGCTCGTTATGCTGCAAAACTTTTTACTTTAAAAAGAGAAGATGAATAAGCCAACACTCTATTGATCGTTTTCAGAATTTTATGCTTTATAACTTTGATTTTTTTGATTCGTTTTTTGTGGAATTCCATTATGATGAAAGAGATAGGTAAAAAGCCTCACGTATTGATTGTTGAGGCACGTTTTTATGAGGGGATTTCTGATGCACTTTTGAGAGGTGCAGTGAATACTTTGCAAAAAGCTGAAGCAAGTTATGATGTTGTAACGGTTCCTGGAGCATTAGAAATACCAAGTGCAATAGCTTTTGCTGAACAAAACAAGATATCGTATGATGGTTATGTTGCTCTTGGTTGTGTTATTCGGGGTGAAACATATCACTTTGAAATTGTTGCTAATGATTCTTGTCGTGCATTGATGGATTTAACTGTTCATCAGCACTTGGCTATTGGAAATGGTATTTTGACTGTTGAAAATGAAGAACAAGCATGGGTGCGTGCAAAACTAGATGATAAAAATAAAGGTGGTTTTGCGGCTGAAGCTGCTTTATGTATGATCGCTCTAAAAAAGAGATTTGGAGATAATCGTTAAATATGGCTGATATAAAAAGCAGACATTTTCCGCGTTCAGCCAATAAACGTGGAGCAGCAAGACTCGCTGCAGTTCAAGCACTCTATCAAATGGATATCGTGGGTTCGGGGGTGATGGAAACGGCAGCTGAGTATGAGGCTTATCGTTTGGGAAAAGATATTGATGGAGATCAATATCTTGAAGCTGATTTTCAGTGGTTTTTGGCTATTATAACGGGTGTTGTAAAAGATCAAAAGCAGCTTGATCCGCTGCTTCATCAACAGCTTTCTGCAGAGTGGTCTCTTTCACGTCTTGATTCTATATTGCGAGCAATTTTACGAGCAGGTTTATGGGAGTTGATCAACCGTAAAGATGTTCCCGTTGCAGTTGTCATGAATGAATATGTTGACATAGCAAAGGCGTTTTTTGAAGGTGATGAGCCAAAACTTGTTAATGCAGTTCTCGACAGTATGGCAAAAAAAGTCCGCCTCTAAGAGCTACAAATCCCTATTATAGATCTGATATTATCAGACCTATAATATTGAAACGGTATGCAGACTATATAATTTAGTTATGGGGTGGCAAATTCACAGGGCCTTTTATAATTTGAATTAAGAAAGGATGTTCTTTCGTTACAGTTGGTGTTGTTTGTGTAATAAAATCAAACACTTGACCGTCTTGTAATCCGTAATTTGCAACTTTTGCAACCTGATTATTTTTATTGAAGTAAATGGCTAAAACTTTGCGATCAATAATCTTTGTTTTCATAAACTGCATCCCACGATAACGTGTCTGTGAGATGTAATAAAAAACTTCATTATCATATTTTGTTTTTAATGAAGGGGTCCCTAAAGTTAAAAGAACTTGCTCTTGACTTGAGCCAATAGAGATAGAACTTAGAGCATTTTTATCAAGAACATAGCCCTCTCTATAAATTTGGCTCGAACCTGAAGAATCAAGAAGGCTACACCCAGCAAGCATTCCTATGCTTGCTATTGATAGACCAATCAATAATTTACGTTTGATTAAGGCTATTATGTGAGGCATTTGAAACAATGGTATCTCCTTTTTATACTGAGATGTAGGACAAGAAGGCAACCTCAAGTTTTTTCTAATTTTAACTTAATCTACCGTAGCTTACACTGAGTTTCCCTGTTATAAAGCAAATTATGCCATATAGAATTTCTTTAGAAAAGAAAAAAATGCATAAATACTTGAGATAAATAAAAACATAGTGCTTTACGCGTTTTTATGTTTGGGAGTTGTCAATGAATGTTCAAAATGTTCCTCAAATGACATTTGCTTTGGCTTATCCAATATCTGTACGTTCTCTACCTGCTAAAGGTATAAGGGTTCATTTTTGTGCAAACAAAAAAGAATGTACACATTTAGCCCAGAACCATGATTTAATTGAAGTAAAATCTTGTGAGGGAAAATTCCATATTTTCCCGTGGAAAAAACGCGGAGTGCGTATAAAAGGTCTGTTGCAAGCGCGTATACTACAGTTATGTGTTGTTACATTAGAACCATTAGAAAATATCCTTTGTGAAAATATTGAGGTTGTTTTTGTTCCTGAAGATTCAAATTTGATGAAGCCCCAAATATCAGAGGATACAGGGGAATTGTTTTTAGATGTGGAGGGGCTTGATACTCCTGAAGTGTTTTATGATGATAAAATTGATATTGGCGCAATCATGGAAGAGTTTTTTGAGTTGTCTATTAATCATTATCCACGTAAAGAAGGGATAAAGATGAATATGGGTGAAAATTTAGAAGAAGCAGAGCGAAAATTCTCTCCATTTTCTGTTTTGAAAAATTGGAAGTGATTGTAGAAACATACAAAAAATATCTATTGTATGCTAAACGGTATTTTCTGCGGAGCGATTTTCGCAAGATGTGCTGTGTGAGTATTCAGGAGCCAAAAATCATAATATGTATTTAAAGATGTAAATGAAAAGATGTGGGATATGCAAGCGTGATTAGAATTTCTGTGGATGTCATGGGCGGTGATTACGGTCCAGAAGCAGCTATTGCAGGAGCAGCAATTGTACAAAAATATTTATCAAATATTTATTTTCTATTTTATGGAGTAGAGGAGGCTGTTCGTCCGGTTTTAAAAAAATATCCCTGTTTGGATTCTGTATCGCGCTTTTGCCCTACAGAAAGTTATACACGCATGGATGAAAAGCCAAGCCAAGCACTTCGTAATGGACGTGGTAAATCATCAATGTGGTACGCCATTGAAGCGGTAAAAAATGGTGAAGCTGATGCTTGCATTTCTGCTGGTAATACGGGTGCACTCATGGCCATGTCTTATTTTTGTTTGAAAATGCTTGCAGAGGCTGAACGTCCTGGTATTGCGGGTATCTGGCCAACACTGCGCAGTGAGAGTATTGTTTTAGATATTGGAGCAACAATTGGTGCCTCTGCTAGTCAGTTGGTTGATTTGGCGGTTATGGGAGCAGGTATGTTTCGCGCTTTATATCACACTGAAAGACCAAGTGTTGGGCTTTTAAATGTGGGGGTGGAAGAGGTTAAAGGACTTTATGAAATAAAAAAAGCAGGAATGATATTGCGTGAAGTGCAATTAGAAGGATTGGAATATAAAGGATTTGTTGAGGGCAATGACATTGGAAAAGGAACAGTCGATGTTGTTGTGACAGAGGGGTTTTCTGGTAATATTGCTTTAAAAACCGCAGAAGGAACCGCGCGACAGATAGGAGAGATTTTAAACTCTGCAATGCGCAGTTCTTTTTTAACATCTCTTGGTTATTTTTTATCACGGGGTGCTTTTCGTATACTGAAACATAAAATGGATCCTGATAGGGTGAATGGAGGAGTTCTTTTAGGTTTGAATGGTGTTGTTATAAAAAGTCATGGCAGTGCTAATGCTAATGGCTTTGCTTCTGCTATCCGCGTTGGTTATAAAATGGTTAATAATGGACTTTTACAAAAAATAACGGCTGATTTACGGCGATTTCATGAAAATAAAGCAACACTTTTTGACCAAGAAGATGAAGCGGTGATGAATGGAGAGTCCTTATGATAAGCTCTTATAATAGAAATAAAAAATTTGAAGAAAAGGTAAGAGCTGAATGATTCGGTCAATTATACGTGGTGTAGGAAGTGCTTTGCCGAAAAGAAGTTTATCAAATGATGAGATTGCAAAGTTTGTTGAAACGTCAGATTCATGGATTGTTCAGCGTACAGGAATACGCCAACGTTATATTGCCAGTGAAAATGAAACAACTGTTTCTTTAGGAGTTGAGGCTGCGCAAGCAGCACTTACAAATGCTGGTTTAACAATAAAAGACATCGATTGTATTATTTTAGCAACGTCCACCCCGAATCGTACTTTTCCTGCTTCTGCTGTTGAAATTCAGCATGCTTTGGGAATGAGCCATGGATTTGCTTTTGATATTCAAGCTGTTTGCTCTGGTTTTATTTTTGCTTTAACAACAGGAGATTCTTATTTACGGTGTGGAGGGGCTAAAAGAATTTTAGTTATTGGATCCGATACATTTTCTCGAATTTTAGATTGGGAAGATCGTACGACATGTGTTTTGTTTGGTGATGGTGCTGGTGCTGTTATTTTGGAAGCACTAGAAACTGAGGGTGATATTGCTTTTGAGCGTGGTATATTGTCTGCGAAATTGCGCTCTAATGGTGCTTATATAGATAAGCTATATGTTGATGGTGGACCTTCAACAACACAAACGACAGGCTATTTGCGTATGGAAGGACGAGAAGTTTTTAAATATGCTGTTGGTATGATAACGGATGTGGTTGATGATTGTTTTGCAGCTGCAGGTATGGATTCTTCACAACTAGATTGGTTTGTACCTCATCAGGCTAATAAGCGCATTATTGAAGCATCTGCTAAAAAGCTGGGAATTTCACTAGATAAAGTTGTGATTACCGTTGATCAACATGGTAATACGTCTGCTGCATCAGTTCCGTTGGCTTTAACAACAGCTGTTTGCGATGGAAAAATAAAAGAAGGAGATCTTATCATGTTAGAAGCCATGGGAGGTGGATTTACATGGGGAGCAATTCTTATTCGTTGGTAAATTATGGCTACTTGACCATATTTCAAGAAAACGTATAAGTCATTTTGTAATTTTTAATATTTTAATAGGTGGTTATAATGACAAGTAAGACAGTAACGCGTGCAGATTTAGCGAGCGTAGTTTGTAAAAGAGTGGGCTTGTCACATACTGAATCAGCAGCTTTAGTCGAATTGGTTTTGGATGAGATTTGCAACTCACTTGTAAGAGGTGAAGCGGTTAAATTATCTTCTTTTGCAACTTTTCAGGTTCGCAGTAAAAATGAACGTGTTGGACGCAATCCAAAAACAGGTGTTGAAGCACCGATTCCGCCGCGACGTGTTGTGACGTTTAAGGCTGCCAATGTCCTTAAACAGAGAATTTTAGATTCGCATCGTGCAAAACAGAAAAAATGATATCTCATAAATAAATGCCATGGTATGTTTGGTATTTGTTAAAGAAATGTATAAAATAAGGGTCTTTATTTTTTAGAAAAAGACTGGTGAGTAAGGTATCAATGATGGTCTTATTTTTGACTAATCTTGTTGAGAAATTGAGACAGAATGAGTCATTGTGAAGTAATTTATTTTGTTTTAAATAAGGTGTTACAAAATGGATAAAAGCTCTGATGCTTTTCGCACAATTAGCGAAGTAGCGGAGTTATTGGAGCTTCCGCAGCATGTCTTAAGATTTTGGGAAACACGTTTTAGGCAGATTAAACCAATGAAACGTGGGGGAGGAAGGCGCTATTATCGTCCGGTCGATGTTGATTTGCTCAATGGTATCAAGCAGTTACTATATGATCAGGGTTATACAATAAAAGGTGTGCAACGCCTTTTGAAAGAAAATGGTGTTGCTTTTGTGACTGCATTGGGTAATGGTGATCTTGATGCTATGAATGTGGTCATAGAGAAGAAACATGCAGGACAAACTTCTGAAAATGCTAGCAATAAGCCTAAGAAATCTTCTTTTGGGCTTTTGAGTTTCATGAGGAATGAGGGAGAAACATCTGTCGGTTCTGTGAATCTTTACAAAGATAAAACTGATAAAGCATTGTTACAAGAAATTCTGTTTGAACTCATTGAATGTAAGCGTGTTCTTGATAGAGCACGATAATAATATTTTTTTATTTTATATGTGTTTCGTAGATATTTAGATGTTTTATGGATGTGCACAGAATTTTATACGTTCAACGAGTAGTCATATATCGTATGTGTATATTTAACGAGTTTTTTATAAGAGTTTTTCATTTGGTAAAACATGAAGAAGAGAAAGAATAAACGCTGAGTTTTGCCATTTTTTTTGATTTGGCTTTATAAAAATTAAGGCAATATCTCATCAGTGTAGATTGCGGGATGTAGAATGCCATTAGCTTACCAATTCATGTGCTTGTTTTAAAGAGATGTTTCTTAAGGCTTCTTAATCTTATTTTACCATAATGCCTCGTGAATGATTAATGGTAAACTCGTTGAGTACCGCTATTTTTATACTTATGAAGGTTCAAGTCGGCATCATCATTATAATTATAGCCTGTTCTCAATAACTGCAACAATTCTTAGCACTTTAGGCGGTTCATTGTAGGCATTTTAAAAGTCCTTTCTCAATAATTTTTATCCACACACTCATTCCGCTTGTTTCGTGCAAGCAAATGATTTTGATAGATTCAACATAAACATATTAAAAATAAGAGAAGCCTATGATATTCGAAACCTTATTTAATATGAATAACGATATATTATCATTATAAATCAATATCTTGTCCTTTTTATAAGGGCTTATCTTACGAATAAGAAATATCATTGTTCAGCTAATTTTACATATTTTTTATTAATAAATATAATCTTGTTTTCAGTTTTCTTGCTTGATGTTGCTATAATTATTGTAATGATCTATCCATGATAATAGCAGCATCTTTTCATTATAAAGGTAAAAGATTAATGTTATTATTAATATTCAATTGTCTATGATTTTTGCAATTTAAACAGCTCATAGCTTACATTCAACTTTTTCACCAATCTACCTTGTAGAGGAAGAGCACGTTATTCTTTCTGGTGATAGGTCATTGTGCATGAAACAAAAACACACTACAATATCAAATTATTTTATTTTGTACAAAAACTGAAGATTTATAGTAAAAAATTAACGTATTACCATCTTCTGTGGTATTATGCATTTATTACACGTTGCAAATCTGGAGGTGTTGCTTCATTTGAGAGTTGTTTAATCACATCTTCTACAGATAAAAGGGTTTGATTTGTACTTCCTAAGCGGCGCATATTTACGCTGTTTGTTTCAGCTTCACGTTTGCCACATACCAAAATTACGGGGACTTTTTGTAAAGAATGTTCTCGTATTTTATAGTTAATTTTTTCATTGCGGAGATCTATTGTTGCGGAAAGCCCAACAGCTTTAAGTTTTGCTGTTATTTTTTGGGCATATTCATTTGCTTCGGAGGTAATTGTTGCAACAACAATTTGTTCAGGAGCAAGCCAAAGTGGCATATGTCCAGCAAAATTTTCAATTAATATACCAAGAAAACGCTCCATTGATCCAAAAATAGCACGGTGGATCATAACAGGCTGACGTTTTTCTGAATCTTTATCAATATAGAATGCACCAAAACGTTCAGGGAGATTAAAGTCTATTTGTGTTGTTCCACATTGCCATTCACGACCGATAGCATCCTTTAATGTATATTCAAATTTTGGACCATAAAATGCTCCTTCACCTGGAAGGATGCTTGTTTTGATTTGTCCTGCAAATTTTGTTTCAATCGTTTTAAGGACAGATTCCATGATACTTTCTGCATGATCCCATAATGCATCAGATCCAACTCGTTTTTCTGGACGGGTTGAAAGCTTAAGACTAATTTCTTTAAAACCAAAATCGGCATAAGTTGATAAAATAAGATCATTAATACTGAGACATTCATCGGCTAATTGTTCATCAGTACAAAAAATATGCGCATCATCTTGTGTAAAACCACGCACACGCATAAGACCATGTAAAGAGCCTGAAGGCTCATAACGATGAACAAGTCCAAATTCAGCAAGTCTAATAGGCAAATCACGATAAGATTTTAAACCATGTTTAAAAATTTGCACATGACCAGGGCAGTTCATTGGTTTAAGGGCATAAACATTCCCATGATCTGAATCTTCTTCTGCTGAAATTACTTTGAACATATTCTCCTTATACCAACCCCAATGGCCAGATATTTCCCAGAGTGACCTATCGAGAACTTGTGGTGCATTAACTTCAGCATATTGATGATCATCAAGGCGTCTACGCATATAGCTGATCAAATTTTGGAACATTTTCCAACCTTTTTTGTGCCAAAAAATCATTCCTGGCCCTTCTTCTTGAAAGTGAAATAAGTCCATTTCACGTCCCAAGCGGCGATGATCACGTTTTTCAGCTTCTTCTAGCATATGGAGGTAGGCTTTTAAGTCATTTTCATTTGCAAATGCTGTTCCATAAATTCTCGTGAGCATTGGATTATTGGCATCGCCACGCCAATAAGCTCCTGCAACTTTCATTAATTTGAAAGCATTCCCAATTTGCCCTGTAGATTGCATGTGCGGTCCGCGACAAAGATCAAACCACTCCCCTTGATAATAGATTTTTAAATCTTGATTTTCAGGAATGCTATCAATAAGTTCAACTTTATAAAATTCCTTTTTCTCAGAAAAAACTTTTCTTGCTTTTTCACGAGACCAAATTTCTTTTCTAAAAGGTTTATTGCGTTGGATAATTTCACGCATTTTCTTTTCAATGACGGTGAGATCATCTAATGTGAAAGGTTGTTGGCGTGCAAAATCATAATAGAATCCGTTCTCAATGACAGGACCTATTGTTACTTGCGTTTCAGGAAAGAGCTCTTGCACTGCTTCAGCAAGGACATGGGCGCAATCATGCCTTATGAGCTCAAGAGCGCGTGAATCTTCTCGGGTAATAATTTCTACTTGACCAGATTGTCCCAATGGATCCGATAAGTCTCGCGTGATACCATCAAGACTATAGGCGACTGCTTTTTTTGCAAGTGATTTAGAAATAGATTCTGCTAATTCCAAGCCTGTCATTTCGGCGGGGTAATTACGTTTTGAACCATCGGGAAAAAAAAGAGAAATAGAGCAAGACATAAAAACACCCTTTTAATCCAATTCCGCTAACGATTGCGGATGGTTTCGTGAAAATTGAGTAAAAAGCTTATAGACTAATTTTTTATCAATACATGTGAAAAAAGAAAAGGATTATTTGTTGTGTTTGTCAGAAATTTTCCAGTAACGCCAAGGTTTATAAAAACAGCAAGAATTTCCAAGCGATGGAGGGACTGGATCAAAGCCATCTGTTCCAAAGGGCCCACAACGCATGATACGAAAGAGTCCCATCCATGCACCAGCCCAAAGCCCATGGCGTGCAATCGCTTCATATGTATATTCTGAACAAGTCGGAGCATGGCGGCACTGATTACCTATAAGGCTCGAAAGTGTTATTTGATAGAACCGTATTAAGAAAATACCCAATAATCGTCCGGGTGTTTTTTGCCAAGTACCTGTGTAATTCCGAGTCAACTTTTTTTGTCTAGATTGTGATTTGAACATTTATTTTTCTTCAATTTTTTGAATGCAGTCTATCATTGCATCAAAGGGTAGTAGTGTTGCTGCATGGCGCACTTTATAGTCTTTAATGGGCTGTAAGCAAGAAAAATCCTCAAATGGAGCTTGAGGAGAAGGACCATTTTGCGTTAGCATTTGGTAGATAACTTCACGCAATATTTTAAGATCTTGAGTTGTTTGTCCGATGATATGAGATGCTAAAAGTGAAGCTGAAGCTTGCCCTAGCACACATGCATGTATTTCGTGAGCAAAATCGGTAATAATACTATTTTCCACTTTTAAATCTACAGTGATTGTCGAACCACAAAGGTGTGCATGTTTTCTTGATGTTGCATCAGGATTATTAAGACGCCCAATTTTGCCTATATGTGCAGCATATTTAAGTATTTTATCATTATAGATAGTATCAATCATGCGCTATTGCCTGAAATTTTGAAAGTCGTGATTGTTTAAACTTTTAATTCGCTTATATAGAGATTATACAAAATGAGATAGGTATGGAGCAAATGCTTTGTATAGAGTAAGCTTGGAGTTTTTGAATGCGTAATGTTGTTAAAGAAGACGCAAATTTATCTGAAAAAAAGCGTCCGAGTATTGAAAAGGTGGAAGAAGCGATTCGTACATTACTCTTATGGATAGGGGAAAATCCAAATAGAGAAGGGCTTTTAGATACTCCAAAACGTATAGCCAAGGCATATCGCGAGCTTTTTAATGGTTATAGTCAATCGGTTAAAGAAACCTTAGGTACAGTTTTTGAAGAGGTTTCAGGATACAATGAAGCCGTAATCGTAAAGAATATACCTTTTTATTCACACTGTGAGCATCACATGATCCCAATTATTGGGAAAGCACATATAGCATATCTTCCTAATGCAAAAATTGTTGGTCTTTCAAAAATTGTACGTGTTGTAGATATTTTTTCTCGTCGTTTACAAACTCAAGAAGCTATGACAGCGCAAGTGGCTCACGCGTTAAAAACGTATCTGAAGCCTCATGGTGTAGCAGTATTGATTGAGGCTGAGCACATGTGTATGGCTATGAGAGGAATCCAAAAACAGGGCTCTACAACAATTACAAAAAACTTTCATGGTTATTATGAAAAAGATCAAGCGGCACAAGCACATTTTATGATGATGGTTCAAAGGTCATAGTAAAGCCCATATTTCTCGTAATCTTTATTAAGTTATAAAGCATCCGGATAAAATAAATTATGAGAAAAAGAAAATTGGCTTGTACCTTTCTTTATGATTTGTTAAAGGCTAAAAACCAAGATTTTTTCTTTCCACGTGCGGTCGTGGCGGAATTGGTAGACGCGCAGCGTTGAGGTCGCTGTGGGGCAACCCGTGGAAGTTCGAGTCTTCTCGACCGCACCAGTTAGCAGTGAGTCTCTCCATAATGAGATGAAGTTATGTTAGAGAGAGGGGATTTATAGGCATTATAGAAAAATCTTTTTTGTATGTTATTTGTTGGTGTGTTGCCAATAATGTTTCGTTTTTTATTACTTTATCTATGCATTTGAAATGTTATATTTTTATAAGGTGGGGTGAAGTTGCAGTGAGAAGTATAATGATTCTGAGATATTTAACACTTCTTATTTGTATTTCTTTATTATCAGCGTGTAGTGATTCACGTGCTGTACTTTGGCATGGGGTGCATGCAACACCTTCTATGACTGCCGTAGAAAGGGAAGTTGAAGGGAAACCAGTTTCTCCAAAAGCCGTCGTTCCAGTGTATGTTGCAACAAGTCGTATGATGCAAAATAATTACGCTCAACCTTATGGTGCAGAGCGATCAAATAAAGTTCATTATAATCGCGTTGACGTAGGAATTCCTCAGCAACATGTAAAGGGAGTTGTTGAAATAAATGCCTATAAACCTACGCATGATAAGTATTTTGCAGCAGTAGCATTGCAAAAATACGATAATAAAGAACAGTTTAAACAGCAATTAAATGCTGCTTTAGCAAAAAAGCCAAAAGGAAAAAGAGAAATTTTTCTTTTTATCCATGGGTATAATAATAATTTTGCAGATGGTACATTTCGTACAGCACAATTTACACACGATTATTCTTTAAATGTTGTCGCTGTGCATTATTCTTGGCCTTCGGCCGGATCAGTTCCTCTTTATATTTATGATCGTGACAGTGCTAATTTTGCCCGTGACGGATTGATAGAGCTTTTAACACTTATTAGTGAAACCAATGCTGATCAAATTTCGGTTATTGCACATTCTATGGGCAATTTTGTTATAATGGAAGCATTTAGAACGTTAGCGTTACAGGGAAAATATAAGCCTATTCGTCGTATTACAAGTTTATTAATGGCTGCACCAGATATTGATGTTGATGTATTTGAGCGCCAACTTAATGATATAAAAAAACTTCCGCAGCCAACCGCTATTTTAGTATCCAGAGCGGATAAAGCTCTTGCGGTTTCAGGACGTCTTACGGGTGGACATCATCGTGTGGGCGATGGCTCAGATATTGAAATGTTGCGTAAAAATGGAATAGCTGTTCTTGATTTTTCTCATGTGGATGGGGGAGCACACAATGTCTTTGCATCTTCGCCAACGTTGATGGCTCTTTCTCGAGAAGGTTCTTTGGCTTCCACAATTATGCAAGGTACAGAATTGTCACCTAGTCAAGCCCTTCTTGCTGATGGTAGTAGTGTGTTGGAAAAAACAACACATCTTATCCTTTATACACCTGTACGTTTTCTCTCTCCACGGATTCCACGTTGATCGTGAAAAGAGAGAAGGGGCTCCATCGAATAATGTATTGGAGGTAATATTTTTTAGCACTTTCTTTAGAATGGTCTTGTAAAATGAAAAATAAATAGCGGGATGAATGTAAAAAACAGTCATTAGGTGAGTTTGTGATGATTGCACGGAAACGCTATGTTAATACGCCTACAGTTGTTGATTATTTATCTCATTCCGCAATTAAGTTATTAGACATTCATGCTATGCTTGTGAAGGTGAGAAAAGGTGATATGGGGGAAAAACCAAATTTATTGCGTCAAATTGATTCTACAAAAAAACAGTTAGATGAGATAAGCCATGCTCTTATTTTAGAATATCGTAAACGCCAAGAAAATGAGCGTTTTTTAAAACAAATTCTGCTATCCATTTCTGATCAACTTTTTGCACTTAATAATGGTTTTAAGGAAACAGGACGTCTTTTTTTTCAAGAAGTTAGAATTCTTCAATCTCAGATGCAATGTTTATATGAGGGAAAGGAGAGGCTGCATTTGTTGAATAGCCAAGAATCTTTTTGTTCTCCGTCAAAGATTGATGAAGTCATTAAACAGTTACAAAAAGCACGAGAGAAGCTTATTCTTGAAAGCCCACATCTCTTTGAAAAAAGCACAAAAGCTAAACAATAAAAGTTCTTTAGTTGAGCAGATAGATAATTTGAATTTTACAGCAAAAACGCTGTTAGATAGAAGGCTATAACCTTTTTAAAGCAAATTCTTTTCTTTAATAAATGAAACACATGCCTTATATCTTTGCTAAAGTTAAGGCTGATGAATTAGGTGGCTTTATTGAAAAAAATGTTTGTGGAAAGAATTTTACAAAAAACTTTCTGATTCTTTTAATAATAGCCCGCCGGATAATTTTACCAATGTCATAAAGTTGTTAGTATATTCATTAGGCAAATAAAAAGCAAGTAAAATAAAATAGTTATGTCTAATATAAGGGAATAGGTGAATCTTGATTCTATTGAGTTTTTTTGCCTCTATCCCTCATCTTTTTGAAGCTTTTTTATCGCCTCTATAGCTAACCTTTTACGGTCTGCACTCTTTGTGTAAAGAGATGCCATAGCATCATTTGTCCAGCCAAAAATTGCTTTGAGTTGTGATACTGTTGCACCAGAATTAGCTGCGCGTGTTGCTGCTAATTTTTTTAAGCCATGTGCTGATTTTTTGATTTCTGCTACGTTACAAGCCTCACGAAAAAGGTTGCCAAAACTTTCTTTAACTAGTTTTTTACCTTCTTTACCACAAATGAATGTTTCTTCTCCAATAGGACCAGCTTCAAGCGTTTTGGCTAATTCCGGTAAAATAGGTAGAAAGACATCTGTTTGGAATTTACTTTTCT
>NZ_JBHIPR010000017.1:881-1181 GCF_042196145.1 Bartonella sp. AP258QHHD | reverse complement strand
AATCTTCTCTATACTTTTATCAAGCTGGGCTTTGTTAACAGCTTCATTACCATTCACAGCTGCCTTCACACCAGAAATTGTCCTATCGTTGCCTGCATTATTTGCAATATTAATTAGAGAACCTCCTGTTGCCTTACCTATGGTGATAGTACCTTCATTTTCCTCCTGCTTAACGAGGCTATTTTTTGTCGCATTCGTAATCTGATTTTGGATATTCGTGATAGAAGTATCAACAGCATTAAAAGCAGAACCAACATCATTATGAGAATTACCCTGAATTGTGTAAGTTGGTGCTTTACC
>NZ_JBHIPR010000017.1:0-759 GCF_042196145.1 Bartonella sp. AP258QHHD | reverse complement strand
TCTCCATTAGCAAGAAACTTAATTTTGCTATTTTCTTTGTCTGCTCCATGCTGTGCTACAAATGCCTGCTCATCATTACTCCACAATAGAGAATCTTTAGAAACACCCTCAATTTTCTGAGTAAATTCATTTGTTACATGTGTTAAGCGGCTATTCACATTGTTGATATTGTCATCAAGCCCTGTCAAAGCGTCACCAACATTATTATGGTCTTTAGATACTGCTACGCCATCTTCAGAAATGCGCGATAAATGATAGAGCGGACCGAACAAAATACCGTCGCTAAATTCCGCATTCCCACCCAAAATGTTTGCTACATCTCCAGATATTTTTTCAATCTGCCTACCATTGATCGCATCATGCGAATCTTCAGTAATTTTCCCATCTTTAACATTATGGAGGGAAACGGGTGCTGTAGTCTTATCACCACCCAAAGTTATGCTATTATAATTAACGGTATCGGTTTCTTTATCATAGAGAACTGCAGCAGCACTTGTAAGATTAATATCATTAGAAATCTTCTCTATACTTTTGTCAAGCTGAGCTTTGTTAACAGCTTCATTACCATTCACAGCTGCCTTCACACCAGAAATTGTACGAGCTTCACCAGATTTGTTTGCAACATTAATTTCTGTACCCCCTGTTGTCACACCAATGGTAATAGTACCTGCATCTCCTTCCTGCTTAACGAGGCTATTTTTTGTCGCATTCGTAATCTGATTTTGGATATTCGTGATAGAAGTATCAACAGCATTAAAA
>NZ_JBHIPR010000016.1:0-1889 GCF_042196145.1 Bartonella sp. AP258QHHD | reverse complement strand
ACTTAGAATAGTTTCAGCGACCTCATAGGGGGCATCGGTTGTTTCTGCTAGCCAATCGCGTAAACTAGAGCGAAAACCATGGGGGCAAGCTTCAATTTTATTTTTTCTCATATACGCCGCCATCATCGTATGTGAAAGAGGACCACGACCGGTAAGTGAAAAGATGAAATCACTTTTAGAGATACAGCGGGCTTGTTCAATTACTTTTATTGCTTCAGATGATAGGGGCACGCGAAACTCTGTTGTGGCATCACGCTTGCCTTTCATATTCTCAGCAGGGATTGTCCATATATCACCTTCAATCTGATCTTCACGAATATGACGCAAAGGGTTGGTACGAACGCCTGTCAGGATAAGCAGACGCAAAGCTAAATGTTTTATAGTTGTTGTTTTGCAGAGAAATTGGTAAAAAGCCGGCACATCTCTCCAATCCATGGCTGGTAAGCTTTGTTTTTTATGACGTTGTTTGCCTAAGAGAGCGCGTGCTTTTTCTACTGCTTGTAAATCAACATCTAACCCTAATGCAGCCGCATGTTTGAGACAAAGATTAAGACGCATTAGTGCTGTTCGAGCAGTTCCAGCTTTTGTATGCCAAATAGGGGCAAGGGTATCGCGTATCTCTGTTTGCGTAATCTCTGAAACGGGTAAACAGCCTAACTTGGGAAGAATATGAAGGCGTAAAGGTGTAAACCAATTTCCATTTTTACCGTCACCTTTTAATTCAGCTTTACGACTTTCAAAAGCATCTAAAGCAATATCTTTTAAATAATGGAGATTACTTATTGCCTCACGCTTTTGTTTATTACGTTCTTTAATAGGATCACGCCCTTCACGTAAAACAGCACGCCATTGCATTGCACATTCACGGGCTTGTTTTAAAGAAACATCTCTTAAAGCACCCAAGCCCATTTCACGGCGCCGCCCATGAATGGTAAAACGGTAAATCCATTGAGCACCTCCATCTTTACGCTTATGAAGTAACAAGCCGGCACCATCATTATATTTGCCAGCTCCCAATGTTGCGACAGCCCTTGCATTAAGACGGTTCATAAGAGCCATTTTTAGTCCTTTCTTATACAAATTTTATCCACACACTCATCCCACTTGTTATGTACAAATGAGTGGTTTTGATTGATTCAACATAAACAGATTTGAAATGAGAGAATCCTACGTTATTCGAGACTCTCATTCAACATACAAAACAGTGAATTATCATTATAAATCAATGTCTTGTAGAGGCATATAGAGACACGGCATGTATCTGGACGATTGGTTATGGTCACACCAGCAATGCGGGTCACCCCCTTGTCAAAAAAGGCATGCGGATCACACAAGAGCAAGCAGAAGAAATCCTTTGTGAAGACTTAAAGCAATTTGAGCAGACAGTCGAGGAATCGGTCACGGTTTCGTTAACGGATTGCCAATTCGCGGCATTGGTCTCATTTTGCTATAATGTAGGAACAGCTGCTTTTCGCAAGTCAACCTTGTTGAAGAAGCTTAATCAAGGGGATTATGAAGCCGTACCCTTAGAATTACAGAAATGGAATAAGGTCGGTGGGAAGCCTCTTGCGGGTTTAGCCAACCGTCGAGCAGCAGAAGCGGGATTATGGGTAAAAGGGGCTTATGTTTCTTCGAATTATCAAAGGGTAGAAACGAAAACGGCAACCGGACTTCTTAAAATAGAAGCACTTGCCCCGATTATAGGGTCTTGTTCAGGTTTTGGCGGCTTGTTAGCAGGCAATGGTCCGGTGCAATGGGCTTTAGCAGGCATCATGGTTTTAGCGGCTGTAACGGGCATAGTGATTGTTGCCAAGCGGTTTGGGGAGCAACGCTTATGATTTTTTGGCTAAAGAAATATTCTCTTATGTTTACAGCGGCTTTAGCCGTTT
>NZ_JBHIPR010000015.1:6742-9920 GCF_042196145.1 Bartonella sp. AP258QHHD | reverse complement strand
CTTATGGGAGCGTTTTAGAAAATCAGAATTTTCCGAGCATCTCATGGATTTTTTTGCGGGGTTAGCATCAGGAAAAACACCGCAAGAAAGCTTTTCAAATGCGGCGCTTGTTATGCGGCAGGGCAATAATGTACGTGCTCAAAATAGACCAATTTTTGAGTTTTTACGCTCTAAAGGATACGATGATAAAGACGCACAAGCCCTTGTGCAATATCCAGATCTTGCCATGAAAGTGATTGGCAACACGTTAAGCCCTCAAGAAGGCTATAGAACATTGACATCAGAAGAAAAGGCAGAGCAGGGATTGCCTGAGGATATGACTTTCCAAGTCTCAACAAGCACAGGGAAAATTATCCCAGTCCAAGGGGGACAACGTTCCACTGCTTCTGGATTAGGGGGAAATACTGATAACATGCTGTCAAAGCCTGAAGCAGGTTATATGCTTATTAAGGATGAAAATGCCCCTCATGGTATACGTGCGATGCCAATTGCAGGCAGTGGTGCAGAACATAAATTAATTCAAGAACAGAAAGAGGAGGAGCGTAAAGAACAGCAAGTGAAAATGCAAATTCTGGATACAGCAGACCGGTCAAATCGTATACTCTCGTCATCTAAAGAATTGCTAAAAATTGTTGAGGAACACCCGCATGTTGTTGGTTTCACGGGTTCTATAATGTCGTTCCTTCCTAATTCTAAGGCAAAAGATTTTGGGCATATGCTCGATTCATTGAAGGCAAGTATCGGGCTTGATGCCTTGAGAAAAGCAAAAGCATTTTCACCAAATGGCGCATCTGGCTTTGGGAATTTGTCTAATATGGAATTGCAAGCATTGCAAAACTCTGTAGCGGCGTTGTATCAAGATCTTTCTGCAGAGCAAATGAAGAAATCTTTAAAAACAGTTATTGACACTTTCAATAAATCCAATGCAGCAACGCGCGCAATTCTTTTTGGTGGTGCAGAAGCAACAAACGAGCTCGTTCGAGCCGCCTATGGGCAAGATGCTTATAAGGGAAATCATGCACAGTCAAATGATCCACTAGAAAAACAGATAGAAGCATTGCCGGAAGGCATGTTGTTCGTTGATAGAGATGGACGCATTAAGGAGAAACAAACCAATGGCTGAAGTAATCCCCCCTCTTATTAATCGTAAAAACACAAGAGTCATTGGGCATATAAGTGACTATACACCAGAACAGCTTCAAGAGCTTTTTTCAAAAAATAAGGAAAGGTTAAGGGGTTCTGTTACAGGAAATAAAGGTGCAACAGAGGAAACAGAAGAAGATGGTCCACATCCAAGTGCTGCGGGTGCTTTTGGATGGGGAGCTCTTCACGGGTTAACCCTAGGCTATGATGATGAATTAGCCGGAATATTAGAGGCGGGTCCTATTGCTTATTGGACGGGAGATAAAGAGGCAGTCAAAAAATATAATGAAGTAACAAAGCGATGGCGTGAC
Source organism: Bartonella sp. AP258QHHD (assembly GCF_042196145.1). Lineage (NCBI taxonomy): Bacteria > Pseudomonadati > Pseudomonadota > Alphaproteobacteria > Hyphomicrobiales > Bartonellaceae > Bartonella > Bartonella sp. AP258QHHD. The sequence goes on along the minus strand of NZ_JBHIPR010000015.1, from coordinate 8,466 downwards.
TATCAAAGAGCGGCGAACCGAGATCAGTTTTATCTATCTCTTGCGGGGAATTTAGCGGGTGCTGCGGCACCCGTAATTGCTTCTGCTCTCTTTCCACCCGCGGCAGGTGCTACTGCGGCTGCTCGTGCGGCAATTGGGGCTGATATTGTGCTGGGAGGTAGAGCTGGTGTTGCAGGAGCACAAATAACCAGTAAAGCTTTAGCAGCAGGAGAAAGGGCGGTGCAATCTGCTTTAGCAGAGGGTGCGGAACGGGCAGCGGCAAAAGCTGCAGGTGAAGCAGCAATGAAAGCAGTAGCAAGTAAAGAGGCGGCAAAATTTAGCTTGGGGCGTGCAGCAAAAACTGGAGCCATTTATGGTGGAATAGCAGGCAGTGGTGAGGGGGAAGGGCTTGCAGATACTCTAGTGTCTGCTGGGGNGTAAAGAGGCGGCAAAATTTAGCTTGGGGCGTGCAGCAAAAACTGGAGCCATTTATGGTGGAATAGCAGGCAGTGGTGAGGGAGAAGGGCTTGCAGATACTCTAGTGTCTGCTGGGTTTGGTGCAGGGCTAGGCGTTGCAACACCATTTGTTGCCAGTGGTGTATCAAAAGCAACATCTTTTGCGACAAGATCATGAAAAAAAACGCCTGCTATTGTGAAAAAAACACCTGCGGCTCTCAAAAACACAGTTGGAAAATTGTTTGGTAAAACTGAACCAATAACACAAGGTGTAGAAAAAGAAGCATTTCAGATAAGCGNCTTGCAGATACTCTAGTGTCTGCTGGGTTTGGTGCAGGGCTAGGCGTTGCAACACCATTTGTTGCCAGTGGTGTATCAAAAGTGACACCTTTTGTGACAAAATCACTTAAAGCAGCATTGAGAGGACCTATAAGCCCAGCTGAAATGGCAGCAAAAGCAGCGCTAATGCCAGAAAAAGAAGCATTTCAGGTAAGCGATAGAGCGCTTAGGGATGTAAGCCAAACTTTAGGGGATGAAGGTGTTGATAAACTTGAAAGGGCATTAAAACAGCGAGGTCCTGATTCAATGATTATTGATCTTCATGATGGGCTTGCTACAAGAGCTTTTAAGGCAGCAAAAAAAGACCATGATACATATTCGCTCATAAGTAATCGTTTGAATGAAAGGCAAGATGCGAGTGCATTGCGGGTAAAGAATGCGTTGACAGATGTGATGGGTCCAAAAGTAGATACGCTTAATTTAAAGCAAGAGATTATCAAACAAGCACAGAACAAGGCTGAACCATTTTATGAGAGGGCGAAAGCTTCTCCTATTTCTAATGCTGTCAGTAAAGATTTATCGCGGTTGCAAGAAATTCCTGCCTTCCAAAAAGCCTATAAAAAAGCAATTGCGCGAATGCCAAATGAAGCGGATGCAACAGTTATAGGGAGCAATGGATATCCAAAGCTGAATATGCGAATTTTACATAAGATGAAAGAGGTTTTGGATGATCAAATTAAGTCTGCACGTATCAAAGGAAAATGGGGATATGCTCGAGATTTGACTGATTTCAAACAACGCATTCTGGACGTTTTGGATACATCATCTCCAGAATATATTAAGGCACGGAAAATTTATTATGACGAGCGTACTATCGGTAATGCTTTGGAGCAAGGAAAAAAAGCACTGAATAAGAGTGTTGATCTTGATACAATCAACAGACAACTTTCAGATTTGGGGTTGATGGAAAAAGATGCGTTTCAAAAAGGTGTACGGTCACAAATAGAAAC
>NZ_JBHIPR010000015.1:0-6717 GCF_042196145.1 Bartonella sp. AP258QHHD | reverse complement strand
TTAAAGCACGGAAAATTTATTATGACGAGCGTACTATTGGTGATGCCCTCGAGCAGGGAGAGCAAGCGCTGAAGAAGAGCGTTAATCTCGACACAATCAACAGTCAACTTTCGGATTTTGGGTTGATGGAAAAAGAGGCGTTTCAAAAAGGTATACGGTCGCAAGTAGAAACTGCGGCAGGCAATGCACAGAATTTTGACCACAATCTTTTGAGTTTGTTTGACACAAAAAATGGTCAAGAAAAATTACAGCGTATTTTTGGTGAGGATAAAGCCAAGCAACTTATGAAAGTGTTGCAACCAGAAGTGGAAAGAACAAAGCTTTTTGCACGATTGCCAAACCATATAGGTGAAGTGGAAGAGAGGGGGGCACAACAGACTATGGGTATAGGAAAGATTGCTTTCATCAAGGCAGTTGTAAAAAATTTCTTAGAGAAATTTGGACGCAAATTCTCAAGCGTCCATAAAGATACTGAGAGAGATATTGCAGCGCTTATAACAGCGCGGGAAAAAGGAGATTTTGGGTTAGCAAGAGAAAAAGCCGTTGAATTAATTAAGACGTTTCATGAAGCAGAAAAGAAACGCTTAATAACCAAAGAAGACCACACAAAATTCTTCAATTTTATTGGCATTCTTTTGAATAGCAGTGCTGATAGAACGGTTATAAACTAATGATCAATTTTCATCCCAAAGTGAAGCGTGCCATTTCACAGGCAGCACAAAAATATGGTTTGCCAGAAAGCTTTCTTGAACGTGTTGCTATGATAGAAAGTAATGGTAATCCAAATGCAAAAAATAAGAACAGCAGTGCAGGGGGGCTGTATCAATTTCTCGATTCAACAGCAAAACACTATCAACTCAATAACAAGTTTGATCCCTTTCAAGCAACCGATGCTATGGCACGGTTAACGAAGGATAATACACGTTATTTAGTCACAGCATTAGGCAGAGCGCCGTCAGAAGCAGAGCTTTATCTCGCACACCAACAAGGACCAGCAGGGGCAGTAAAGCTTATCAAAAATCCACATATTCCAGCGAGCCAGCTTTTAGGTCGACAGGCAGTCACACTCAACGGTGGTAACATGGAAGCTACAGCAGGGGATTTTATGAATCATATTTATGGGCTTTATAATAAAACGGGAGATGCTTTGAAGAGAACGATACAGCAAAACCAAAGCAATGGACAAGCAGCACCAAACGAGGTGGGTCCTTTGCGTGGGTTTGAGAGGCTTCAAAAGACACTTCAAGGTAATCAAGTGGGTCAAGGTGATCAAGGGGGCAACCAATTGATGGCATATGACACGCCATTCCCAAACAGAATGATGGCACCTGAAAGCAGAGACAATTTAACAGGACAGATTATGGAAACCACACCATTGCAAGCACAAGGTATTGATGCAGGTGCTCTTAAAAAGGGCTTTTCCGGTTTGCTTCATTTAATGAGAGAGAATGGAGAACGACAAAAACAGCAGGCACAGATGGTACAGCAACAAATGTTACAGCAACCAGTCATGGCGGGTTTCTCACAATCGACTGGGGGACCGACAGATTTAACACCTCTTATTGATCCTTCTAGGCGGCAATCTGTTGGTTCCTATGGGCGGCAAAAAGAAGAGCAATTGCGCGAAGAGCTATTAAGAAGAACGGGGGCTTATCATGTCTGATATTTATGACTGGTCACTCACAGCTGATCAAAATGCGAATTCCGATAGTATCATTAATTGGGCAGAAGGGCAGCCGCCTAGTTCTGTTAATGATAGTGCGCGGGTCATGATGCAGCGTATACGTGAATATCTTGCCGATAATGGTGGTTCTCTTGACTCAAAGTTTATTGTGAATGGAAAGGAACAAACAACATCAATCACGTTGACGACGGTTTCGCCAATAGCAAAATATAAAAACGATATCATTATCCGCTTTAAGGCGCGTGGCATAAATATTGGTACGACAACAATAAACATGAATAATATAGGAGCAAAGCCACTCTATAAAGCCACCAGCACGGGAATAGTATCATTGACAGGTGGTGAGTTACAAACAAATGGTATTTATGAAATAGTCTATAATGATGGCGTATCAACAAAAGGTCTTGATGGCTGGTATCTTTTAAACCCTACCCCCATTCCACCACCGAAGGTCGAAACCTTTCCTTGTGGTTTTATTGCGACCTTTGCTATGCAAGAAGTCCCAAACGGCTGGCTTTTATGTGATGGCGCTACTTATGAACGCAAGGATTATCCGCAATTATTCAAGGCGATAGGGGATAAATGGGGAAAAAACAGCGATACAACCTTTAAAGTTCCAGACTTTAGAGGAGTGTTTTTGCGCGGCTTTGATAATGGGCGCGGTTTAGATCAAAATAGAGACTTCGCAGAGGTGCAAAAAGACAGCATTAAATCTCATACACATGCTTGTACCATTGAAGAGGCAGGTCAACATACGCATAAGCATGATTATTCTATGGTTACAAGAGTTGGTCAAATAGGTGGCAGAAATCCTGCTTTTGGTAATTCATATTATACAAAAGATACACAACCTGCTGGAGTGCACACGCATAAGGTAACTATTTCTTCAACGGGCGAGGCAGAAACACGCCCTGTTAATGTACCGGTTGTTTATGCCATAAAATCGTGAGTTTTTCAAATGATCAATAATCCGTCTGCTATTGATGATATTGCGGACGCGGAGCAAATCCGCGTCCTTTTTTATGCAAGCAATCGAATGGTTCATGCACCCTTAAATAAGGTACTTGATCTTGTCAAAAGCGACATACAGCATGATCTTTTAAGCGCTTTGGCAGAATATAAAGAAGCGACAGATCAACGCATAGAGATCATGCAAAAACTGATTGATGAATTGCAGTCCTCTCTCTCACACAACAAGACAACGAACTGATTAAGGAATGAAACGCGATGCCATTACCCTATCACACACATATATTTAAGCTTGAACCAGCAACAAAAGAAGAAGTCAAAGAAGGTGTTTTAGATAGTAAGGCTCTTGCACCTGTTTCAGTGGGGAGTGCAGCAGCTTATGAGGTAGAATATTTTGCAACCGCTGCTCAAGGAAAAAAGGCTGATGATGCTATTGCAAAGAGAGATATTGGAGCTCTTGCTTACAAAAATAAGGTCACAATTCACGATATTGAAGCAAGTGGTGAAGCGCATGAGAATGCGATTTTATCAGGCGCTGGCTGGGTAAAAATATCGCCTTTAGGGATTGGCGATATGAAGGCTGCTACATATGATCCCGACAATGTGGGGGCAAATGCATTTTCTATGGAAAATATGCACGAGGGTCCTACCAAAAAGATCTTAACCATAGAGGAAAGATCAAAGCTACGATGGTTGAGTTCTACGCAGCCAACGATGGAAAAATGGCGGAGGGGAGATGAAGGTGTTTATTATCCCATATCTCCGGTAGATCTCAAAAATACCATTCGTTATTTTGTAGGCTCAAAGTCTTTTGGTATGTCAAAATCAGTTTATGATCCAGATAAAATAGAAAAAGATGTATTTGATATGGAGAATATGAAGGAAGGGAAAAAGCATCTTATCTTAACTCCTCCAGAACGTGCACAGATTGCAAAAATTGATAAAGTTGAAGATGTTGCACAACAAGGGATTCATGTTGCAAGTGAAGCGAAGAACGTTGCAGATAGTGCATTAAGAACAGCAAATGATGCAAAAGCTTATGCAGTAGATGCAAAAAAAACGGCTGAGACAGCACAAAAAACGGGAGACAGTGCAAAAGCTGAGGCAAATATTGCGCAAACAGCAGCCGATAAAGCGCAAGATACAGCACATAGTGTACAGAAAAAAGTTGATCTCATTCAACCTCTTGCCAAACAAGACTGGATTGATGGCACAAAAACAGTGGATGCACTTATCTCACCAGCCAAACTGATGGCTTCAATCAAAGCAAATAGTAGCAATAGCAGCGGCGCTGGTAGCGGCAACAATGATGGCGGGGTTAGAAAACCTGTTGAAATTCTGATGACAGAAAGCGGAGATATTCCATTGCCTGATGGTATTACTGCTGACACCGATATCGAAGTATGGGCTTGGGGCGGTGGAGGTGGTGGCGTTAAGGATGGCGGCGGCGGCGGCGGTCAATGTGTGCATGTTAAAATGAAAGGTTCTGATTTAGATAAATTAAAAACAGCTTACATTGGTCGTGGTGGTAAAGGTAATGACAGTAACATTTTGTGCAATGGTGGTAGAACAATGATCAAAGGGCTTGTTACAGCAGAAGGAGGATATTCCGTTTCCATGACTCTCGTTAACTTTGGAGGGAAAGGCGGCGATGGAGGAGGAAACAGGGAGGGCAGCAGTGGTGAAAGCTTTATTTTTTCTGGTGGTAATGGTGGAGGGAGTGGAATAGACGGCAAGAGAGCTGGTACTGGTGGAAGTTCTTTTCTTGGCGGCGGCGGCGGCGGTGGCGGTAAATGTAAGGGTTCTATCATGGGGCAGGGTGGTGAGAGTTACAAAGGTGGTAACGGTGGTAGAGGTGGTAAAGAATGTGGCGGCGGCGGCGGTGGATATTTTGATGGGAAACACGGAAGCGACAAAATTGGCGGCGACGGCGGTGATGGAGCAGTACTCATAAAGGTATATTTATAAGGTGAATTGAACAATGGCACGGAAAATAAGTAAAGACTGTTTATACTGTTTAAAAAAGTGGGAAGGTTTGCGCTTGCAGGCTTATCAAGATGCTTCTGGCATATGGACGATTGGTTATGGTCATACGAAAAAAGCCGGTCAACCAACAGTTGTTGAGGGTATGGTGATTACAGAAAAAAAAGCTGAAAACATGCTTTTAGCAGATTTGCGGCAATATGAGAGGGCGGTAGAAAAAGCAGTTTGTGTGAATTTAAGCGACGAGCAGTTCGGCGCTCTTGTTTCCTTTTGTTATAATGTGGGTATTGCAGCTTTCCAAAACTCTACATTGCTTAAAAGGCTTAATCGGGGGGATTATGAAGCGGTACCAACCGAATTGCAGAAATGGACCAAAGCGGGAGGCAAACGTTTACAAGGTCTCGTACACCGGCGTGTAGCAGAGGCAGGGCTATGGGCGAAAGGGGCTTATGTTTCTTCTAATTATCAAACAGTAGAAACGAAACAACCAACAGGGTTTCTCAAAGCAGAAGCATTGGCACCGATTATTGGTTCTTTCTCAGGTCTTGGTGGGTTTTTAGCGGGCAATGGACCAATCCAATGGGCTTTAGCCGCCATTATGGTTTTAGCGGCATGTACTGGCATTTTCTTTGTTGCTAAACGCTTTCAGGAGCACCGCCTATGATCTTATGGATGAAAAGAAACTTGATGGTAACAGGTGCGGCTTTAGCCGCTTTTTTTATTGCCTTAGCAAAAGCTTTTACTCTTGGGAAAAAAGTAGAGCAACAAAAGCAAACAGAAAAAGCTTTAAAAGCAGCCACAACACGGCTTGAGGTGGAAAGTGAAGTTAATCAAAAAAGTGATGCTGATATGCGTGCTGCTCTCTCTCACTGGTTGCGCGACAAATAAATATGCTTCTTCTTGTGTTGGTTGGTTACCTATTTATTTAAGCCGGCAAGATCTGAACGCCATCAGTTCCAATTTAGCAAGAGAGATCTTAAAGCACAATAATCTAGGTGAACGCTTGTGTGGGTGGAAACATGGTTAGAAAAAAATCCAAAAAACACACAGAGCTTACAGAATCAGAAAAAGAAATGCTTCAAGAAATGATCATCACCTATCAAAGCGTGAAAATGATGTCTCGCTTGATGAAGTGGATAGCATTTTTTCTTTTTTTGCTTATCCTCGATTTTGCACGCCTCATGGACGCGCTAGATAATGTCATTGCACATTTAAAGCAGTGGTTTTCAAAGAACTGAACAACTGTCATAAAAGAAAAAATTTCGTAAAATTCTTTATTACTATGAATTGGAGATCCAATTATAAACGCAGTTCAGAATGGGAACCAAGTCGTAAAAGCTCTAGTGTTTTGGCATCTGGCTTTCGATAGATCAAAACTAAATCCGGCTTTATGTGACAATCACGACAATTGCGCCACTGACCTGTTAGTGCATGATCTCTCCAATGCGCCTTTAGCGGTTCATTCTCCGCTAACGCTTTGACCACAAGCAGCAAATCCTCCTCTAGTGCATTAGCATATTTACCTTTGCTTTCACGTTTAAGGTCACGGCGGAATGAACGCGTATAGACAATTTCCCGCATAGCAAGCTTAGGTTTACTTTTCAGATTTACGTGCTTCGGTTCTATCTGAGCGTATCATGGTCCTTAAGCCGTCTAATGATGTACGTTCGACGCGTCCCATTTCGGCATCCTCGATAGCTTGTAATGTTTCCGGATTTGGTTGGAATAGATCAAGTGGTAATGCTCTATCTCTAGCAATGCGGGTCATAAACATGCGCACTGCATCCGATATAGTTAAACCCGTAGACTTAATAACTGCACTTGCAATTTCTTGAACTTCATCAGGTATGCGGGCTTGAATTTTTCCCATTACTAAACCTCCTACTTAATTGTACTACAATGTACTACATTTCAAACCTATGTCAAGAGATTTATCCGTCATGCTATACAACCTTGTGTATTAAGGAGGGTAGGAAGTCAATTTTTAAAAGGAGCTAACCAAAACCTGAGAATTTCTGCTAGAATCACGAGAGAGCTTCTTTTTTAATAGGATTTTTTAGATGCCAACACCATTTGGTAAA